>CAYGLH010000526.1:0-2073 GCA_964350535.1 uncultured Ilumatobacteraceae bacterium | reverse complement strand
GGCTGGCCGCCATCGCCTCACGGGCACGCATCCAGTTCTGGTTGCCCTGCACCGTGTTGATCTCACCGTTGTGGGCGACGAACCGGTACGGGTGGGCCAGCGGCCACGACGGGAACGTGTTGGTCGAGAAGCGCGAGTGCACGAGCAGCAGCGCCGACTCGATCAGCGGATTGGTGAGGTCGCCGAAGAACTGGCTGAGCTGCGGCGTCGTCAGCATCCCCTTGTACACGATGGTGCGGGCGCTGAGGCTGGCGAAGTAGGTGTCGAGGTCGCCGACCAGCTCGCGCCGGCTGCGCTTGCGGGCGACGAACGCCTTGCGGTCCAGATCGATGCCGGTCGCGCCGTCCGGATCGGTGACGAACAACTGGCGGAAGGTCGGCATCGCCTTGCGGGCGGTGGTGCCGAGGCAGTCGGGGTCGATCGGGAGGTCGCGCCACCCGAGGACGGACAGCCCGACCTCGACGACGGTGTCCTCGATCGCGGCCATCGCCTTCTCGCACGCCATCGGGTCCTGCGGGAGGAACGCCAGGCCGGTCGCATATGCGCCCGCCGCGGGCAGCTCGAAGTCCACGGCCTCCCGGTACAGCCGGTCCGGCACCTGGATCAGGATTCCCGCGCCGTCACCCGTGTCGGGCTCGGCGCCGGTGGCACCGCGATGTTCGAGGTTGGTGAGGGCGCGCAGCCCGGTCACCACGAGGTCGTTCGACTTCTCGCCCTTGAGGTTGGCGACGAAGGACACCCCGCACGAGTCGTGCTCGTTCCGCGGGTCATAAAGGCCGATCCGGCCCGGAGGCTGCTGCATCTTCACATCCAGAGGTCGTCGGTACTCGAACGTCGTCGAGTGGGGGGCGGTCATCGTCGACCGGCCGACGCGCCTCGTTGCGCGTCGCGGAGTCGTCACTCGAGCGGTGCTCGGAACAACGCTGGCCCAAGCGGAAAGCTCAGTGTAGATGATCCAACCGCCACCCTCCCAAGCACGTTCACTCGTGAACGGGTGGCGCCGCCACCAGCATGCGCCGACGGCGTCTGCGCAGCTGCGAGCCCGCCGGCCGGCGGTGGGAGTACGCTCCTGGGCGGGGAACGCAGATGGACGAGATCGTCTTCGTCGAGATCGATGGGCACTCGCCCGACGAGCTCGAGGGCGCGCCCGTCGAGCACTCCCCGATCGGCGACCTCGGACGCCACCTCGTGCACCAGACCCGCGAGTCGGTGCATAACCGCTGCGACGAGCTCGCCGCCCAGCGCCACGCCCGCGAGCTCGCCCGACTGAGCGCCAAGCCACAGCCGCACGCCGGCGTCGGGGTCGACCGACCGCGGCGGACCGGGCACGTCGAGGAGGTGATCGTCACCCTCGCCGCTCCCCCGCCGGTGATCCGCCGGGCCGCGCTCTGCGACGAGTTGCACGACACCGACGTCGCCCGGCTGCACATCGACCGCGCCAGCCGGACGGTCAGCCGTCGCGAGGTTCGTTGGAAGGCCCGGCTGCGCACGGGACTCTTCCGCCACCGGGGCGCCACGTTGCGCTTCTACACATCACCGTCGACGAACGTGTCGGTGCTGTCGCTCGTACCGGTCCACCCGCACAAGGTGTACACCGGCGCCTTCATCCGAGCGGGCTTGCGGGCGCTGGGCGAGATGACCGCCCAGCTCGACGCCCACGCGAGCGCCGGTGCGGCGGGGGATCAGTCGTCGCTGAACGCCGGC
Organism: uncultured Ilumatobacteraceae bacterium; assembly: GCA_964350535.1. GTDB lineage: Bacteria > Actinomycetota > Acidimicrobiia > Acidimicrobiales > Ilumatobacteraceae > CAYGLH01. The sequence continues at coordinate 369 of CAYGLH010000526.1, read as the reverse complement.
TGACGGTTCTCGAAGCCCGCCATCACGGCCTCGACCTGGTTCGGCGAGCCGATCTGGGCACCGATCGTGCTCCGCTCGGCGGCGAACTGCTCGGCGGCGCCCTCGTCGAAGATGCGGTTGAACAAGGCCTTGGCACCGCGGATCGCACCGGGGCTGCGCTGGGCGATCTCGCGCGCCATCGCGAGCGCGTCCTCGACCGGCGAGTTGCTCACCCGGGTGGCGACGCCGAGCTGCTCGGCCTCGGCGCCGTCGAAGATGCGCGCCGTGTAGGTCAGCTCCTTGGCCACGTCGGGCCGCACGAGCTTGGCGAGGATGAACGTGCCGGTCATGTCGGGCACCAGACCCCAGTGCACCTCGCGCACCGACAGC
>CAYGLH010000525.1:0-2075 GCA_964350535.1 uncultured Ilumatobacteraceae bacterium | reverse complement strand
GAGCATCGGCCTCCGGAGCCGTGTGCGCAGGTTCGAATCCTGCCGAGGGCACCAGCTGGTCAGGGGCGTTGACCAGGGCATTTGTCCTGGTAACGGGGTTGCGGCGGGAGAGTCGGTAGTGACCCCTGATACCCCCTGTTGACCCCCTTTGGCCTCTGCCAGTGGGCCAGTAGTGGGCCAGATTCGCACCGGACGGCCGGATCCGATCAACAGGCGGAGCGCCCACGACCCGACGCCCGTCTGGGTCGGCAACGTTGGCGGCAGCGACGACCGGCCCGGTGTCACAGGTCAACGGCCCGAAGCCGTGCGTGCCGAGCAGGCGATCAGTCTCGGCCGCAACAGTCTGATCGGATTCGGACGAGCCGATGAACTCGAACGGATCGCGCTCTAGGTTGTCGGCTCATCAGAGGGGCGGAACGAAGCGTCGCTCGGCCCAGGGCACTGCCACGGAGTCGAGATCGAACGAGTATCCAGTAGCGGCTGTCGGCGCTGTCGGATTCGTAGGCTGCGGGGCCTCGAGATCGTCGGTTCAGCACCTGCGCGTCCGCGACCTGCTGACCTCGCCGTCGTCGTCGACGCCGCCATCAGCACCACGTCGGCGGCGACTCGAATTCGTCCGGCCGGAGGACCGCTCACGGTGAGTCGAAGTCGAGGGCTATCTGCACTCGAGGGTCGGGGTCGAGACGTCCTTGGAGGTCGGCGTGCACGTCGGCGTGGGGGTGGTTCCAGCCTGGTTCTGGGCCGATCGGGTCTGGGCCGGTGTGGCTGGTGCGTTCGCGGTAGGCGGCGATGTCCCGGACGAGTTGGTGGATGTCGTCGGTGGTGATGGTGGGGTTGTGGTGGTGGGCTTGTCGGATGGTTTCGGTGACCCACGGTTGGTGGTTGCTGATGGCGTTGTGGACGAGGTGGTCGATGGCGTTGTGGATGGCGGTGTCGAGTTCGGGGTCGGCGGTGCGGCTGCCCCAGTCGATGAGTCGTTGGGTCATCTTGACGTGTCCGATCTCGGCGTCGAGTTGCTGGTTGTGTTCGCGGAGGCGTGCGAGGTGTTGGGCGGCGAGTGCGGTGTGGTCGGGGTCGGTGACTGCCGCGAGTTCACGGATGTGGGCGATGTTGGTGCCGCGTTCGTGTTGCAGGGCACGGATCTGATGGGCGGGTTGGGCTGCTGCGAGCGCGGCGTCGAGATCGGTCAAGGATCGGTGCTCGCCGGTGTCGACGAAGGTTGCTGCAAGGCCGGTGTAGAGGTGTTGGGCGTCTGGGTCGAGCGGTGTCGGCCAGTGGGCGAGGGCGTCGAGGTTGGTGGTGAGGGCGGTGAGTTGTTGATGTTCGATGACGTGGGGCCAGTGTTCGAGGATCCAGTCCGCCCGCGCCTGTTGGCGTTGGGCGGCTGCGGCGAGTCGGGCGATGCGTTCGGTGTCGTGGAGGTTGTGGTCGCTGGTGATGTCGGCGACGATGCGGGCGGTGTCGGGTGGTGCGGTGGCGAGGAGCTGGTCGAGTTCGTCGAGTCGCCGGCGTGCCGCGGTGAGGTCGATCGGGTCGGGGGTGTTGTTGTCGAGTTGCGGCTGATGGTTGGCGAGCCAGCTGCGGGTGGTCAGCGCACCGTCGAGGAGGTGTCGCCACTCGTCGGCGTCTGCCGGATCGGCGGGTTGGGGGCCGTAGCCGGGGACCGTGGCGGCGATGTGGTGGGTGTCGCGCCAGGCGGCGAGCTCGCGGAGGTGGTCGTCGTAGACGGTGGCACCGACGGGATCGGCCGGCCGGTCGCCGACCCACCACCGCAACCATCGGGGTGGGGTGGCGCGAAGTTGGTGACCGAGTTGGTGGCGGCGGTGGTCGATCGCGGCGGGCACGAGTTCGAGTTCGGTCGGGTCGATGCCGTGGGCGGTGAGGGCGTCGTGCCAACGGTCGAGTTGTTCGACGAGGACGTCGTCGAGTTCGGCGATGTAGGTGGCGGCGTCGTCGGTGAGTTCGGCGGGTTCGGGGTGGTCGAGGGGGGTGATCTGGTCCCAGGTGAAGAGTTTGGTGGTGGAGCGCTGTCCGTCGCTGGAGGTGAATCGGACGTTGGCGGCACCGCAGGTGTC
>CAYGLH010000524.1:0-2081 GCA_964350535.1 uncultured Ilumatobacteraceae bacterium | reverse complement strand
GTAGGTCGCCCGCGCCGACCAGGTCAACGCCCCCGGGGAACGTCGAGCGCGAACACCCCCGGAACGTCGACCGGCATCACGGCACTCGCCGCCGTCGTGCGCAAGACTTCGGCGATGCCCGACCGCTCGCCGAGGACCGTGCTCGACTCCGCGCTCCGCCGCTCGCGCAACGCGCTCGCTGCGCTGCGTGGCGCCCCTCCGGCATCGGTCGCCGGCCCGGCCGCAACCGCGACGACAACGCCCCCTGGCTGGTGGGACCTGCTGCCGTTCACGACGCACCGCATCGAGCTCGCGCCCGGTGTGTGGAGCGCCGACGCGGGTGTCGTCGCGCTCGACGACGTACGCCTGGACCTGGTGCTCGAGGCGAGCGGCGGCTCGGTGGCGGGCAAGCGTGCCGTCGACCTCGGCTGTCTCGAGGGAGGCTTCACCCTGGCCTTCGCCATACACGGCGCCGCCGCCGCAGTCGGGATCGAGGCCCGGGCGATCAGCGTCCAGCGCTGCGAGCTGGCCCGGGACCTGATCGGCGCGGCGAACGCCGAGTTCGTGTGTGGCGACATCAAGGACGAGCTCGGCGGTCGGGAGCGGTTCGACGTGGTGTTCGCCGCGGGGATCCTCTACCACGTGGGGGACCCCGCAGCGCTGCTCGTCTCGATGCGGGGCTCGTGCGCCGACTCGGGGTTCGCCCTGATCGACACGCACGTCGCCGACGAGGCGGCGGCGACACACGGCTGCTCGCCACTCATGACCCGCGACTTCGGCGGTCGGTCGTACCGGGGGCGGATGTTCGGGGAGTACCCGGCCGACCTCGACGCATCGGGCCGTGAGGAGCTGCTGTGGGCGGCGTGGAGCGATGACGCGGCGTTCTGGCCGGTCGAATCCGATCTCGTCGAGATGATCGGGCACGCCGGGTTCGCCAGCGTGGAGAAGGTCGAGCTCGCCGACACCGAGCGCCGCTCGCGATGGGGCGTCGACCAGCTCAACCGCGTCGTCTACATCGCCCGCGCCTGAGCACACCGGCCGTCGAGGCGGTCCGTGTCGCAGCTCCGGGGCTGGATGGGCCTGGGCTCGTGGCGTCGACGTGCGTCGCTTGCGGTCAGGCGCTGACCACCTCGAAGCCGAGACCGTCCGCGACGCCGAGCTGGGCGGGGTCGAACGTGACGAAGCGCAGCGGCCGGGGGAGCCGCTCGGCGGCGGCGAAGTGCATGGCGTCGGTGAGCCGCACGGGTTGTGTGCGGGCGAGCGAGGCGGCGCGGTCGAGGCAGCGCTGGTCGACCGGGATGAGGTGCAGATGGTCCCACACCCGGCGCACGGCGTCCTCCAGGTCGGCGCGCAGCACACCCTCGTCGGTGATCCGGTCGATCGCCGGCAGCGCCTCGGTCAGGGCCAGCGCCGACGAGGCGGCCACCTCGGCCTGGGTGTACGCGTCCACGGCGACGGCGCGCTGGGCGCCTTCGATCGTCAGGGCGAGCAGCGCGCTGGTGTCGAAGTAGGTCGAACCTGTCGCGTCGGGGTCTGACACCTTTGTGACAGGTGGGGTGGGGCTCGTCATCCGCGGAGCTCCCGGAGGGCTTGGTCGACGCGGACGCCGGCCCACACCGGCACCGGTTCGTTCGGGATCCAGGGTCCGTCGCGCCGTGGGGGGATGACGGCGCCGGCGGCGATGAGGGTGTCGAGCAGCGGGGCGCCGGCGTCGAGCGGGGCGACCTGGGCGATCGGCCGCCCGTCGCGGGTGATCACGGTGCGCTCGCCCGCGGCCGCCCGGTTGAGCGTCCCGGCGAGGTCGGCGCGCAGCGCCCGGACGCTCGCCGACGACGTTGCCGACGTACTTGTGTCCACGCGTGTACACAAGCAGATTTGTGAGGTCGACGCAACACCGACATGATCTCCGGTCATGAACTTCGCATTCACGGAAGAACAGGAAGAGCTGCGCAGCACGGTCCGTGCGTTCCTGGAGAACAAGAGCTCCGAGGAAGCCGTCCGCGAGCAGATGGAGACCGAGGACGGCTACGACCAGGCCGTCTGGACCCAGATGGCCGAGCAGATGGGTCTGCAGGGCCTGCACATCCCGGAGGAGTACGGCG
>CAYGLH010000523.1:0-2093 GCA_964350535.1 uncultured Ilumatobacteraceae bacterium | reverse complement strand
ACGTGACGCTGGCGCCGGCGTTCCTCTCCGACCAGCTCGCCGCGGTCGCCGCCGACGAGCGGCTCGGTATCGGCGCAGCCGAAGCGCAGACCATCGTCGTGGACTACAGCTCACCGAACGTCGCGAAGGAGATGCACGTCGGTCACTTGCGCACCACGGTGATCGGCGACGCACTGGTCCGCATCCTCGGGTTCCTGGGTCACGACGTCGTGCGCGAGAACCACATCGGCGACTGGGGCACGCCGTTCGGGATGCTCATCGAGCACCTGCTCGACGAGGGCATGACCGACACCGCGTCGGCGTCGGCGATCGCCGACCTCGACGAGTTCTACAAGGCTGCCCGCGCCCAGTTCGACGGCAGCGAGGAGTTCCAGGAGCGCGCTCGTCAGCGCGTCGTCCAGCTCCAGGCCGGCGACGAGGAGACGCTGCGGCTGTGGCGGGTGCTCGTCGACGTGTCCGAGCAGCACTTCAACTCGGTGTACCGCCGCCTCGGCGTGCTGCTCACGAACGACGACGTGGTCGGGGAGAGCTTCTACCAGCCGCTGATGCCCGACGTGATGCAGCGCCTCGCCGACGCCGGCCTGCTCACCGAGTCCGACGGTGCCGACGTCGTGTTCCCGCCCGGCTTCGCGAACCGCGACGGCGATCCGCTGCCGCTGATCCTGCAGAAGAAGACCGGAGGGTTCAACTACGCCACGAGCGACCTGGCGTGCGTGATCGATCGCGTCGAACGGATCGGTGCCGACCGTCTGCTGTACGTGGTCGACGCGGGTCAGTCGCTGCACTTCGAGATGGTGTTCAAGGTGTCCGAGATGGCGGGATGGCTGGCACCACCGACCGAGGCCCACCACGTGCAGTTCGGCGTCGTGCTCGGCACCGACCGCAAGCGGTTGCGCAGCCGCAGTGGCGAACCGCTGCGATTCTCCGAGCTGCTCGACGAGGCCGACGAGCGGGCACGCACCGCCATCGATGGCAAGAACCCCGACCTCTCCGACGAGCTGCGCGCCGAGGTCGCCCACATGATCGGGATGGGGGCGGTCAAGTACGCCGAGCTGTCGTCCGACCGGGTGAAGGATTACATCTTCGACTGGGACCGGATGCTGTCGTTCGACGGCAACACCGCCCCGTACCTCCAGTACGCCCACGCCAGGATCTGCTCGATCTTCCGGCGCAGCGGCATCGACCGGCCGACGGTGCGGTCGGCCCGCATCGAGATCGGCGAGCCCCAGGAGAAGGCGCTGGCGATCCGTCTGCTCGCCTACCCGACGGCGCTCGCCGCGGCGATCGACACGTACAGCCCGCACAAGCTGTGCACCTACATCTACGAGCTCGCCACCGACTTCACCGCGTTCTACGAGCACTGCCCCGTGCTCAAGGCGGACGACGCGGTCCGCACCAGCCGTCTCGCCCTCGCCGACCTCACCGCCCGCGTCCTCGAGCACGCGCTCGGTCTGCTCGGCATCGACGTTCCGGACCAGATGTGAGGAGCGGCACGGTGGTCGGTCGCTCCGGTGGCATTCGGGAGCTCCGATGAGCCCGGTCGCTCGCCGGCTGTTGCCGGACACGGCCGAGGTCGACGCCTCGGGAGCCCTGGCGATCGGCGGATGCTCGGTGGCCGATCTCGCCGCCGAGTTCGGCACGCCGCTGTTCGTGTACGACGAGGCACACCTGCGCTCCCGCTGTCGGGAGGCGGTGGCGGCGTTCGGCCACGAGCGGGTCGTGTACGCCACGAAGGCGTTCCTCTGCCGGGCCATGGCCCGCCTCGCCCACGAGGAGGGGATGCTGCTCGACGTGGCATCGGGTGGCGAGCTGCACGTCGCCCTCGCCGCGGGTGTCCCGGCGGATGCATGCACGTTGCACGGCAACAACAAATCGATGCGCGAGCTGCGCGAGGCGATCACTGCGGGCGTCCGACACGTGGTGGTCGACAGCTTCGACGAGCTCGATCGCATCGATGCGCTGGTGGCCGAAGGGCTGCCCGCGCCGCGCATTCTGTTGCGCATCACGCCGGGTGTGCACGCCCACACCCACGAGTTCATCTCGACCGGGCAGGACGACTCCAAGTTCGGGTTCAACCTCGGTAACGGGGACGC
>CAYGLH010000522.1:0-2108 GCA_964350535.1 uncultured Ilumatobacteraceae bacterium | reverse complement strand
CGTGCATGGCGAGGTTCTGGGTGAGGGAGACGAAGCCGAGGGGGACGTTGCTGCTGCCGCCGACGCTGGCGCCGCGGCGGTCGGGCTTGTCGACGTAGACGGCTTTCAGCACGGATGCGGCTCCGATGGTGCCGATGAACAGCGCGACTGGGACCGAGACCCAGTTCCAGGTGGCGGCGAGCATGAGGATCCCCGCGCCGGTCTCGGCGTAGGGGTAGATGTAGCTGTAAGGCACCCATCGGCGGGCGAGCAGGTCGTAGTTGAGGAACATCGTCGAGAAGCTCTCGACGTCGCGGATCTTGAGGTAGCCCAGCGCGCACATGGTGAAGGCGATGAACCACTCGATCGTGCGGATGCTGAGCCGCTGGTCCTCGGCGATGGAGGCGGCTGCGACGGCCATCAGGAACGTGACGGCAAACAGGGTGAGGACGGGCCAGTAGCTGGTGCCGCCGCCGTCTTTGCGTCGGTTGCCGACGTACTCGCGGACGTCGTCGAGCGTGCCGACGAGCTCACCGCCGATGAAGGTCTGTGGGGTGGTCTCGACGTTCCACTGCTCGCGGAAGGCGGTCGCTTGTTCGTCGCTCTCGAGGTGGATGTCCTCGACGTCGAATCCTTTGCGTTCGAGGAGGTCGAGGGTCTTGATCCCGTAGGGGCAGACGTGGTCGGGAGTCACCATCCGATAGATGGTCGCCGTCCTGGTGGTGGTGGCAGGACTGGCGGAGGTCGGTTGATTCACGGGTGCTCCTCGGGTCCAGGACGCGTCGCGTCGAGGCTTCCCACCCACCGAGGTTCGGAAACCTACAAAGTGTCGTAGTCGACGTCGATCGCGGGGTTGCCGGGGTTAGATTTCGCGGCCGATGCTGACGTTCGTCGCCCCGGCGACGCATCCCGGTGGTGGTCGCAGGGAGGTGGAGACGCGCCGCCCATCACGTCGTACACCGAGCGGGTGGCTGATCGTGGCGTTCGTGATCGGTGCGCTGTTCGGGGCCTTGGAGTGTGCGTCGGGCACGGCGGTCGGGTCCGGGCACGGCGGCCATCCGATGCCGGTTGCGTCGCACGCCGCACACACCAGCGGTCACGGCGAACATCACTCCGTCACAGGGACCGAAGCGACAGACGCGGATCGCCAGGCATCTGCCCCCTCGGACGCCGACGCGCCGGGCGGCGCAGTCGCGCAGGGTCATCCGGGTATGGCGTGCCTGACGTCGGTGCGGCTGCGCGTGCCCGACCTGGCCGTGTTCGCCGACGCCCGGTCGAGGACCGAGACACCGACTCCTCCGCCCGGCGACTGCATCTTGGAGCCCGATCCACCGGTGCCACGTTCTTCCTGAGTTCGCACAGCCGATTCAGAACGAACCAAGGAGAACTTCAATGAGACGAGCACACTTGCTGTTCGCCGCGTCCGGAATCACCCTCGTCGCCTGCGGATCGGGCGGCGACGGTGAAACTGGGGCCGGCGACGATCAACCTGTGGTGGTCGAGGTCGTGATGACCGACATGGCGTTCAGCCCACCATCGATCGACGTGGACGCCGGCGACACGATCACCTTCGTGTTCCGCAACGACGGCGCGGTCCGCCACGAGGCGGTGTTCGGCACGCTCGCCGAGCAGGAGACACACCACGCCGAGATGGCCGAGAGGGACACCTCACACAGCGACATGGACAGGGGCTCTACCCCCCACGACGAGACCGAGCTCCACGCGGTCGTCGTCGAGCCGGGCGCCACCGCCGAGGTGACCCACACGTTCACCGACGCCTCGACGGTGGTGGGCTGCCATGAACCGGGCCACTGGGAAGCGGGCATGAGGTTGGACATCGACGTCTGACCTGCGCCGGGTGTCGGGCGGTCACCCGCCGCTCCACACCCGGCCCAGCACCGCCGACCGGACCCACGGAACCCTCTTGACCTTCCATCGGGATGGAAGGTGTAGATGTGGAGGCATGAGCACGCAACGCAGGTCCGACACGGTCGCTGAGCGACCGGTCGGGCACACCGATCACCCCGAGCATCACGACCACGATCCGTCATCCACCGTCGAGAAACGCGGCGACGCTCACCGGCCGGAGCACGGGTCCCACGGCGATCACGGTGGTCACGACAAACACG
>CAYGLH010000521.1:1882-2112 GCA_964350535.1 uncultured Ilumatobacteraceae bacterium | reverse complement strand
GCTCGGACCGCTGCTGCTCTTGTCGATCCCCGCCGGGGTGCTCGCCGACAAGGTCAGCAAGCAGAAGCTGCAGCTGTGGATGCAGAGCATCCAGGCCGTGTTGACCGTGGTGCTCGCCGTCCTCGTCGCCCGTCACGTCGCGCTGTGGTCGATCTTCGTCGTGCAGCTGTTCATCGGCTCGGCGAACGCGATCAACGCGCCGGCGTTCCAGTCCACGATGCCGTTGCTCG
>CAYGLH010000521.1:0-1872 GCA_964350535.1 uncultured Ilumatobacteraceae bacterium | reverse complement strand
CGGCGCGACATCCCCGGCGCGGTGAGCCTCAACTCCGCGATGATCAACGGCAGCCGCGTGATGGGCCCCGTACTGGCTGCGTTCCTCGCCGTGACGGGCATGTCGACGTCGCAGATCTTCCTCGTCAACGCGGCGACGTACCTCTTCTTCATCGGGGCCCTCCTGATCGTGCACATGCCGGACGTGCGCGGCACGTTCACCGACAAGGGGTGGCGTCGACTGCTCACCGGCATGCGCATCGCCCGCCGTCGACAGGTGCTGAGCCGGTTGCTGCTCGGCATGTTCCTCTTCTCGATGGTCAGCCTCGCCTACATCGGGCTGTTCCCGTCGATCGCCCGCCTCAACTTCGGCATCGACGCCACCAGCAACACGTACCGCTGGCTGTATGCCGTGTGGGGCGCGGGGGCGTTCTTCGGAGCGATCTCGGTCGGCACCTGGCTGTCCCGATTCGACCGGCGGACGCTGGTCGTCCGCGGGTTCCTCGGCTTCGCCGTGTCGCTCGGCGTGTTCGCCCTGCTCCGCTCCCCCGGCCCGGCGTTCCCGGTCGGCTTCGTCCTCGGGTTCTTCTACTTCATGACGGCCACGGCGATCACCACGATCTTCCAGCTGAACATGAAGGACACCGAGCGAGCGTCGGTGATGCCGCTCTGGTTCATGGTGTTCGGTGGCACCGTGCCCATCGGCAACCTCGTGTTCGGCATCGTGATCGAATGGATCGGCGCTCGCGCCGTGCTGCTGATCGGCGCCGCGTTCGCCGTGTTCCTCGCCTGGTGGGTCGATCTCCGGCGGCTGCCGCAGAAGGCGTTCCTCCCCGAGGACGAGGGCGGCGAGCCGTTCCGCGCCCAGAACGCCTCACGCTTCATCTGAGCAGCGACTCGACCACCTTCTCGAGGCCGGCGGCGCGGCTCGCCTTGACGAGCACGACGTCGCCCGGGCCGAGCTGACCGAGCGTCGCCACCGGATCATCGACCGGGTCGACGCCATAGAGGTCGGTGCCGATGGCGACGAGCTCGATGCCCAGCTCCCGGGCCTGATCGGCCACGCTGCGGTGCCCCTCGGCCGGATCGTCCAGCTCGCCCATCGGTCCGAGCACGGCGACCCGGCGATCGGCGGCCATCGCGGCGAGCGCGACGAGGGCGGCGCGCATCGAGGTGGGGTTGGCGTTGTAGGCGTCGTTGACCACGCGCCCACCCGAGGCGAGCGTGGAGATCTCCATCCGCATGCCGGACACCGTCGCCGTCGACAGCGCCGCCAGCGCGTCGTCGAGGGGCACGCCCACGATGCCGGCGACCGCGATCGCCGCCAACGCGTTCGACGCCATGTGGGCACCTGGCACGGCGAGCCGGACGTCGCCACTCCCCCAGGGGGTCCGCACGGTGAACGACGGACGCGCCTGTTCGTCGAGCTCGAGCCCCTCGATCCGCACGTCTCGACCGCTGCCGTACATCAACATAGACGCCCCCACACCGTCGGCCATCGCCGCGACTCGGGGATCGTCCCCGTTCAAGACCGCTGTCCCGGCGCGCGGCAGCGCCGCAACCAACTCCGCCTTCGCACGCGCCACGCCCTCGATGCCACCGACGCGCTCGGTGTGGGAGTGGCCGACCGCTGTCACCACGCCGACCTGTGGCCGGGCCACCTCGCAGAGCCGGCTGATCTCCCCGAATCCGCGCATGCCCATCTCGAGCACGAGCACCTCGACGTCGTCGGGCGCGTTGAGCACGGTGGTCGGAAGTCCCTGCTCGTTGTTGAAGCTCCGCTTGTTGGCGGTCACCCGCCTGGTTGCGCCGACCGCCGACGCGATCAAATCCTTGGTCGAGGTCTTGCCGACGCTGCCGGTGACGCCGACCACCGTGGCATCGAGGCGTTGAC
>CAYGLH010000520.1:0-2113 GCA_964350535.1 uncultured Ilumatobacteraceae bacterium | reverse complement strand
GGCCACGACCTCCTCGCCGTAGGTCTCGTGCGGGACGCCGATGACGGCGACGTCGGCGATCGCCGGGTGCTCGAAGAGCACCGCCTCGACCTCGGACGAGTACACGTTCTCGCCCCCGCGGATGACGACGTCCTTCAGACGATCGACCACGTAGTAGAAGCCGTCCTCGTCCCGGTAGGCCAGGTCGCCCGAGTGGAACCACCCGTCGGTGAACGCCTCAGCCGTCGGGCCTGGCTTGTTCCAGTAGCCGTCGACCACATTCGGCCCGCTGACGTGCAGCTCCCCGACGTCGCCGTCGGGGACCGGGCTCCCGGCCTCGTCCACGATGCGGACGTCTGCGCCGAGGACTGGTCGACCGATGCTGTCGGGGTGGCCGAAGTAGTCGGTCCCGGAGTTCAGGATGATCGCCGAGGTCGTCTCGGTGAGCCCGTACCCGTTCGCCGGCGAGACGCGCGACTCGAACTGCGTCTCGATCCGGCGGATGAGGTCGGGTGGCACGGCCGCCCCACCGGACGAGATCGCCGCCAGCGCCGCAGACGGGAGCTCGTGGAGCCGATCCGACTCGAGCAGTTGCCGCAGCAGCATCGGCACCATCCCGGTGCCCGTGATGTTCTCCGAGGCGAGGACGTCGATCGCGTCGTCGACGTCCCACCGGTACATCGTCACGAGCTTCGAGCCGAAGGCGGTCGAGGTGTACAGCCCGGTCAGTCCACCGATGTGGAAGAACGGGAAGACCTGGAGCGACGCCCCTTGGGGCGGATCCGCCGGTGGGGCGAGTCCGGCCATCTCGCCGGCCAACGCTCCGACGAACTTGGTGTTCATGATGTTGGTGGCGTGGTTCCGGTGCGTCGCGAGCGCACCCTTCGGGCGACCGGTCGTGCCCGAGGTGTACATGATCGTGGCGTGATCGTCGGGCCGGACCTCGACCGACGGGAGCTCGACGTCGTCCGCGAACGTGGCGAGGAGGTCCTCCCACCGGATCGCTCGGCCGTCCAGTTGGCCGGGGTCGCGCAGCCGAGCGACGACCACGGCATCGAGTGAGACGTCGCGGATCTCGGTCCGCAGGCGCTCCCACCGCTCGTCGTCGATCAGCAGCACCTTCGCTCCCGAGTCGGTGATCGAGTAGACGAGCTCGGGTCCGAGCCACCACGCGTTCAATGGGACCGCGATCGCACCGATCGACACGACGGCCCAGAAGCTGGTGACCCACTCGGGATAGTTGCGCATCCCGATGGCGACCCGGTCGCCGGGGACGACGCCGTGATCGACGAGCCAACGGGCCAGCCCGGCGACTCGACGTCGGTGCTCCAGGTAGGTCGTGCGCTCGTCCCGGTACACCAGGAAGTCCCGATCGCCGTGGGCGGCGGTCGACCGGTGGACGTCGCGCAGGGACAGCGGAGCGTTCCTGAAGACGCGGAGCGGTCGGCCGCGCACCGTGATCTCCTCGAGCTCGAACTCGGCACCCGGCGCGGTGAGCGCCCGGATCGCTGCCTCACGGTTGTCTGTCACTCGGTGTTCCCCTCGGTCGTCGCCCTCCGGCGAGCTGTGCTCCCGGAGTGCTCTGCACGTGCCCACTCGCAGATGCCCCGAGCGAGATCTAAGCGGAAGTTGAGGTTGATGTCAAGTTCGGTATTGACGAACCTCGGCGCACGTGTCAAGGTGCGTCGGGGCACCTGATCGGGCGCTCGAGCGGGTACTCGACGGAGGGGAACGATGACCGACGACAACGACAGCCAGATGCAGCTCATCACCGCTGACCTGCGCTTTCCCGAAGGGCCGATCTGGCTCAAGGACGGGCGAGTGCTCGTCGTGGAGATCCAGAGCGGGACGCTCGCGACGGTGAGTGACGATGGCTCGATCGAACGGGTCGCCGACGTCGGCGGTGGCCCGAACGGCGCCGCGGTCGGGCCCGATGGGCGCGTCTACGTGTGCAACAACGGCGGCTTCGAGTGGTCGGTCGTCGACGGAATGGTGTCGCCCGGACCACAACCGGACGACTACATCGGTGGCCGAATCCAGCGGGTCGACATCGACACCGGCGAGGTCGAGGACCTGTACACGGCGTGCGCGGGCAATCCGCTGCGCGGCCCGAACGACATCGTGTTCGATGCCG
>CAYGLH010000519.1:0-2121 GCA_964350535.1 uncultured Ilumatobacteraceae bacterium | reverse complement strand
CGGCGACTACCTGATCGGGTTCTTGTACGTGTCGAGGTAGGTGATCTCCTCGACCGGCGGCCGGGCGGCGGCCTTGAAGTCGGTGCCCTTGGTGTAGGCGACCGGGAGCAGGGCGGCCTGGGTCATGTGGTCGGGGATGCCCAACAGCTCCGCCGCCTCCTTCTCCTTCAGCAGGTGCAACGTGGTCAGGCACGAGCCGAGCCCGCGGCTGCGCAGCGCGAGCTGGAAGCTCCACACGGCGGGCATGATCGACCCCATCAGCCCGGCGGCCGACACCGAGTTGCTGTCCTCGAGACGCCCGATGATCATCGGGATGACGAGCACCGGCACCTCGTGGAGATGTTGGGCGAGGTAGTTCGCCGAGTCGAGCACTCGACCGGTCTGGCTGCCGGCATCGGCGTCCGCCGCGGCGGCGGCGAGGTAGTCGGCACCGGCGGTGCGGTACAGCTCGGCGAGGGCGGCCTTCTTGTCGGCGTCGCGCACCACCATCCAGCGCCAGCCCTGCCGGTTCGATCCGGTCGGCGCCTGCACCGCCAGCTGGAGGCACTCGAGCAGCACGTCGTCCGGTACGTCGCGTTCCAGATCGAGACGCTTGCGCACGGCGCGGGTGGTCGAGAGCAGGGCGTCGGTCTGGGCGAGGTCGAAATCCATGCCACATGGTGGCTGGCCACCGTCGTGCGCCGAGAATCGGACGTCGCCGTCGGCGCGTCTACGGTCGGGGCGATGGACCTCCGGGAGCTGCAGGACTCGATCGAGCGGACCTACGGCGAGCGCGACCGGGCCCGCGGCGTGGCGGCGACCGTCGCCTGGCTGGCGGAGGAGATCGGCGAGCTCGCCCAAGCGGTGCGCAAGGGGACCTACGACCAGCAGGTCCACGAGTTCGGCGACGTCGTCGCGTGGGTGGCGACGCTCGCCAACCAGCAGGGCGTCGACCTCAGTGACGCCGTCGCCCGCTACCTCGACGGCTGTCCGCGGTGCGACGCCGTCCCGTGCGACTGCCCGTGAGGCGGGGCGGTGCTCAGACGAGCAGTTCGGCGATCTGGATGGCGTTGAGCGCGGCGCCCTTGCGGAGGTTGTCGTTGCTGACGAACAGCGCCAGCCCGCGGCCGTCGGCGACACCCTCGTCCTGACGGATCCGCCCGACGAAGCTCGGGTCCTTGCCCGCCGCCTCGAGGGGCGTCGGGATGTCGCTCAGCTCGACGCCCGGCGCGGCGGCGAGCAGCTCGGTGGCCCGCTCGACGGAGATCGGCCGTGCGAACGCGGCGTTGATCGACAGCGAGTGGCCGGTGAACACCGGGACCCGCACACAGGTGCCGGACACCGGCAGGTTCGGGATGCCGAGGATCTTCCGGCTCTCGTTGCGCAGCTTCTGTTCCTCGTCGGTCTCGAAGCGGCCGTCGTCGACGATCGACCCGGCCATCGGCAACACGTTGAAGGCGATGGGGCGCGCGAACTTCTGGGGCGCGGGGAAGCCGATGGCGGCGCCGTCGTGGGTCAGTTCGTCGGCGCGTCCCCCGACCTCGACGACCTGCTTGTGCAGCTCCTCGACGCCGGCGAGCCCGCCGCCCGACACGGCCTGGTAGGTGGACGCCACGAGCCGCACGAGGCCGGCCTCGTCGTGGAGGGGCTTCAGCACCGGCATCGCCGCCATCGTCGTGCAGTTCGGGTTGGCGATGATGCGCTTCGGCGCCGACGCCGCCAGCTGTCCGTTGACCTCAGCGACGACGAGGGGCACGTCGGGGTCCATCCGGAACGCCGACGAGTTGTCGATCACGGTGGCGCCGGCCTCGGCGAACTTCGCGGCGAAGGCGCGCGACGACGTCGCACCGGCGGAGAACAGCGCGATGTCGAGGCCGCTGGGGTCGGCGGTCTCGGCGTCCTCGACGACCACGTCGTCGCCCCGCCACGGCAAGGTCGTGCCGGCGGAGCGGGCAGAGGCGAAGTAGCGCATGGTCGCGACCGGGAAGCCGCGCACTTCGAGCAGCCGTCGCATCACCCCGCCGACCTGGCCCGTTGCGCCGACGACACCGACATTCACTGCGTCACTCATGGGAGAAAACCCTAACGGCGCTCCCCGGGCGTGGCCCTGCCGGTTTGGCGTCGCGCCTGGCACACTGGTCG
>CAYGLH010000518.1:0-2126 GCA_964350535.1 uncultured Ilumatobacteraceae bacterium | reverse complement strand
ACGTGTCCAGCGTCCCCATCCACATGAACTCCTCGGGAACCACCCGCGCGGCAACTGCCTCAGGATCGGAAGCGAACCGCTCCAACGGCGCCCAGTCCACATCCGCAGGAGCACACGACATGGCGTCACTCATCTCCACTCCCGAGTCCTGACGCCGATCGAACCCTGCTCGATGATCGGCGTGGCGCGTCGAGGTAGGTCAGCTCATGGGCGATCACGTAGTCCACCTGGCGAGGCTGATGGTCCCGGTCGAGGAACTCGCGCTGCGCCCAGCGGCCCGAGATCCCGACACGCCGCCCCTTCACCAGATGCCCCGCAGCCTTACCGGCACTCTGACCCCACGTCTCCACCGTCAGGTAGATCGGGCTACGACCGTCGACCGCAACACGGAACTCCGCCACCGAACCGTGCCCGTCGACCTGGCGATGAGCGACATCGCTCACCAACCTCGCCGTCAACGCCACGACGTTCATGACCCACACCACCCGCACGACGGACACTCATCAACACCGTCGTCGAGGTCGTCGACGTCCCCGTAGCGGTCGTGAAGGTCGCAGGAGACGAGCTCAGCGAACCCCCAACTCTGAATCGAGCGCACGTCGATCGAGAAACACTCGGATCGGCGACACCGATCCGGCAACGACCTGCACGTCACGAACAACGCCTCGCCCTCGACGGCGAACCCCGACACCAGGACCGTGACCATGTGCTCGACCGAGGCCGAAGCGACGATGAACTCGACGTAGCGCCCAAACCAATCGTTCGCGATCACCATCGCACCGTCACGCACCGCCGCGGGCGCAGGCGGGCCGACAGGCTCGACAGATGTGATCCAGCCCCACTCCAGATCCTCGAGATACAGGCCGTGGCACGGCCTCGTCGACAACCAGCCCTGCCGACCCTCGACGTAGAAGCCCTCGACGGTTCCGTGGACAGGCCGTCCACAACAACGTCGCACAGCCGGCGCTGCCTCGTTGACCTCAAGCCAAACCTCTTGACCGACGAACTCCGCCGCCACCTTGATCGCCGCCTGCTGCACCTCCCGCAGGCCATCGTCACCGACACCCCGACCGGTGCGTGATGTTCGCATCACGAAACCTCCGCTTCGGTATCGACTCGACCGCCGGCCGAGTCCCGCGACGCCTTGACCGCTTCGCGCACCTTGGTCTTCGACCAGTCGACAAGCTCCGCCGCCCGCTCCACACCAGTCGCTTCCACGATCCGTGCCACTGCCGCCTCCTGAGCGGCGTCCACGTCGGCGAGCTGCTCGAGCAGCTCGCCCCGGCGGTCCAGGCCGGCGAAGAACTCACCGCACGCTCGCAGCTCGGCATCGAAGCGTTCCTTCAGACGAGCACGCGCTGCACGCTCCCGATCCGAACTCGGCTTCCTCGCCATCCACGATCACCACCTTCCCGATCGAGGCCCACGACCATCGCAAACCCTCACATCGGTAAGTGCTTCCAGCAGCCCTGCCGTTACACGATCCACCCGAAAGATCTGCGGCCGCCCCCTCGATCCCGCACGCCTCCACAGCACCCGCGAACGGCCGAAACCGCCGCGGACGGCCCGCACCCGACACCACCGGAACGGCCCCAGCGCCCAAATCAGTTCCACACCTGTGCACCAAAGGTGCTGCACGGGCCTCGTCGGCGCCGGTAATCGTGTAACGAACGGCCCGTTGGGAGCACTTACCGGGGTGATGATGTCGCTGTGGAAGCTCCGCGTCGGGGCCGAGGACTACTACCTCGATCAGGTCGCCAAAGGGCTCGACGACTACTACACCGGCGTCGGCGAGACCCGCGGATCCTGGATCGGTGCAGCATCGGCGGCGCTCGGGTTGGACGCCGAAGTCGACGGTGACGACCTGCGGGCGATCCTCGCCGGGCTCGCGCCCGGTACCGGGCTGACACCGAATGGTGACCAGGTCCGCACGTTCAAGAACCGGGTACCGGGGTTCGATCTGACCTTCTCCGCGCCGAAGTCGGTGTCGATCCTGTACGCGTTCGCCGACCCGTTGGTGCGTTCTAAGGTTGTCGCCGCGACCGATGCGGCGGTCAACGAAGCGCTCGCCTGGTTGGAGCGTGAGGCGTGTTTCGTGCGGCGCGGGTCGAACAACCGGGCCGCGA
>CAYGLH010000517.1:0-2150 GCA_964350535.1 uncultured Ilumatobacteraceae bacterium | reverse complement strand
CACGATCTGCTTGTACGGCACCGTGGTGCAGTCGCCGGCGGCGAACACGCCCGGCACCGAGGTGGCGCCGCGCTGGTCGATGACCACCTCGCCGCGTTCCGACAGCTCCACCGTGCCCTGCAGCCACTCGGTGTTCGGCAGCAGGCCGATCTGCACGAAGATGCCGGCCAACTCGACCGTGTGCTCCGAGCCGTCCGTGCGGTCCGTGTAGGTGAGACCGGTGACCTTCTCGCCGTCGCCGAGCACCTCGGTGGTCTGTGCGCTGACGAGGATGTCGACGTTCGGGAGGCTGCGCAACTTGCGCTGGAGCACGTCGTCGGCGCGCATCTGGTGGTCGAACTCGAGGAGCGTGACGTGGTCGACGACACCGGCCAGGTCGATCGCCGCTTCGACGCCGGAGTTGCCGCCGCCGATGACCGCGATGCGCTTGCCCTTGAACAGCGGTCCGTCGCAGTGGGGGCAGAAGGCGACGCCCTTGTTGAGGTAGTCCGTCTCACCGGGCACGTCCATGTGCCGCCACCGGGCGCCGGTGGAGATCACGACCGAACGGGCGTGCACGGTGGCGCCGCTCGCCAGCTCGACGGCGAGGAGGCCGTCGTCGCCGGCCGGCGCGAGTGCGGTCGCCCGCTGGAGGTTGATGAGGTCGACGTCGTACTCGCGCACGTGCTGCTCGAGCGCGGTGGCGAGCTTCGGACCCTCGGTGTACGGCACGGAGATGAAGTTCTCGATGCCCATCGTGTCGAGCACCTGACCGCCGAACCGTTCGGCGACGACGCCGGTGCGGATGCCCTTGCGCGCGGCGTACACCGCGGCGGAGGCGCCGGCGGGACCGCCGCCGACGACCAGGACCTCGAACGGGTCCTTGTCGTTGATCTCCTCGGCGGCGCGGTCGGCAGCACCGGCGTCGAGCGTGGCGAGGATCTCCTCGACGCTCGTGCGACCTGAACCGAACAACTCGCCGTCGCGGTAGACGGTGGGCACGGCCATCACCTTGCGCTGCTCGACCTCGTCCTGGAAGAGGGCGCCGTCGATGGCGACGTGGGAGATGTTGGGGTTGAGCACGCTCATCGCGTTGAGGGCCTGCACCACGTCCGGGCAGTTCTGGCAGGAGAGCGACATGTAGGTCTCGAACCGGTAGGTGCCGGGGAGGGCGCGGATCTGCTCGGCGACCTCGTCGGTGACCTTCGGCGGATGGCCGCCCACCTGCAAGAGGGCGAGCACGAGGGACGTGAACTCGTGTCGCATCGGGATGCCGGCGAACCGGACCTGCACGTCGCTGCCGACGCGCACGATCGCGAACGACGGACGGCGCTCGTCGTCACCGTCGAAGCGCACGGAGAGCGAATCGGACAGCGCGGCGATCTCGGTCAGCAACTCCCGCAGCTCCGAGGACTTGGGAGCATCGTCGAGCGACGCAACCAACTCGACAGGTTGCGAGATGTTCGTGAGGTGCGAGCGGAGTTGCTCGGCGATGGCGGAATCAAGCATTGAGGGCCTCCAAACAGGGGATGTGTAGCGACGAGCGGAGGCGCACGCCCCGTCCGCGGACAGGTGTGGACGGGGAGGTGGTGGAGGGGGACGGTGTCCGTCCCCCTCCACCATCGAATGGATCCGGCTTGGCCGGTCGTTCGATCAGGATTGAGTGCGCCGCAGGCGCTCCGATCAACTCCGAGGAGTGGAGCGCAGCGAACGACGAGGACTCAGATCTTGCCGACCAGGTCCAGGCTGGGAGCGAGCGTGTCGTCGCCCTCTTCCCACTTGGCGGGGCAGACCTCGCCCGGGTGGCTGCGCACGTACTGGGCGGCCTTGACCTTGCGGAGCAGCTCGACGGCGTTGCGGCCGATGCCCTCGGCGGTGGTCTCGAGGAACTGGATCACGCCATCGGGGTCGACGAGGAACGTCGAGCGGTCGGCGAGGCCCATGTCCTCACGCATCGTGTCGAACTTGCGGGTGATGTCGCCGGTCGGGTCGCCGAGCATCGGGTACTCGATCTTGGCGATCGTGTCGGAGCTGGAGTGCCACGCCTTGTGGGTGAAGTGCGTGTCGGTCGACACCGAGTAGACCTCGACGCCGAGGCGCTGGAACTCGGCGTAGTTGTCGGCGATGTCGCCGAGCTCGGTCGGGCAGACGAAGGTGAAGTCGGCGGGGTA
>CAYGLH010000516.1:0-2153 GCA_964350535.1 uncultured Ilumatobacteraceae bacterium | reverse complement strand
CTACGCACACGGTGCGGCGCGACGGAACCCGGATCGTCGTCGAGCGGACACTCGGCCCGACGACCGCCACGCTCGAGCTCAACATCGGCCCCGACCCGGTTCCCTCCGTGCGGCCCGACGGTGCCGTCGTGTTCGACTCCACCGACCCCCGCTGGTCCGGCCGCCCCTCGACCGATGTCCCACCCCACCACCTGGCCCCCTGGTCGGCCCGCCTCACCCTCCTCGGCTGACTCACCCCTCCCACGTTTGCGGGTCCGATCCCGGCCGCAGGCCCCACCATCCGCCCCGCAAACCCGGCCGCCCGCGTTTGTGGGTCCGATTCCGGCCGGAGGCCCCACCATCCGCCCCGCAAACCCGGGCGTCGGCCGCTGTCGTTTGCGGGTCCGATTCCGGCCGTAGGCCCCACCATCCGCCCCGCAAACCCGGGCGCTTGTGTTTGCGGGTCGGATCGTGGGTGCGCGTCCGGTCGTCGGACCCGCAAACGCGGGCGGCTAGCGGTCGACGCGTTCGAGGACGGCGAGGCCGGGGTCGTCGTCGCCGTCGCGGAGCAGGCGGTCGTCGGCCGTCCGCCCGGCGGTGATCACGGGGGCGTCGTGCCCGAGCAGGCTCTGCCAGCTGCCGGCCGGGAGGTCGACCGAGCCCGGCGGACGGTCGGTGCCCGAGACCGGGGTGCGCACGACGACGGCGAGCACCGGCAGGTCAGCGGCGGATCGGGTGTAGGCGATGAGGCCCTCGTCGGCGCGGAGCGGTTCGTAGCCTGCCGCGCCGCCGAACGCCTCGGGTCGTCGGCGGCGGAAGCCGAGGAGCCGGCGGGCGAGCGCCATCCGCGCGAGGTCGTGCTCGCCGTCTCCCCACGCGGTGCGCACGTCGCTCGTCGCCGCCCGGTCGAGCAGCGCCCGCCATCGCCCCCAGTCCGGCGTCCGGCGGTTGTCGGGGTCGACCAGCGACGTCAGCTCCATCGGCGCACCCTGGTACAGGTCGGGCACGCCGGGGCAGGTGAGCTGGAGGGCGAGCAGCCGCAGCCCGATGGCGGCTCCCGACCGTTCGAGCGTCGAGGCCCACCCGGCGAGGTCGGTGCCCGCCCGGCCCGGCGCGGTGGTCGTCGCGTCCGGGTCGGCAGGTCGACCGACCTCCGCGGCGAGCACCTCGGCCACGGCGCGCAACGCACCCTCGTAGGAGCCGTCGGGGCTCGTCCACGACGTCGCGAGGTCGGCTTCGCGAGCGGACTTGACCAGGTAGTCGCCGAGACGCTCGGCATCGATCGGGCACGCCGTCACCGCCGTCTGGAGGGCGAGGAGGATGTCGCGTCCCGAGATGCGGTCGGCCAGTCCGACGTGCTCGTCCCGCCAGCGCCGGACACAGTCGGCCCAGGCCTCGCTGTCGGCGGCGAGGGCCAGCGACCGCGCCCGGACCGCTCCGGAGCGCTTGGTGTCGTGGGTGGTCTCGGCGAGCATCGTCCGGGGGTGCGTCGCCTGCACGGTGAGGTGATGATCGTGGAAGTCGGTCGCCGGAATGTGCCAGCGGCCCGGGGTGCCGCCCACCTCGCACAGCGACGCCAGGCGCAGGTACTGATAGAACGCACGGTCCTCGGCGCCCTTGGCCATCACCGGCCCGGTGAGCTGCTGCCAACGAGCCTGCGGCTCGCCGGTGGTTCGGAGCGCGTCGGCGACGGCGGCGATGGCCGCGGCGAGGTCGGGGCGGGCGGCTCGGGCGCGGGCGGCCGCGGACGACAGGACGTCGACCGATGCGGCGTCGCCGGGGAGGTACGTCCGGTACCGGTCGAGCGCCAACGTGAGCGCGACGAGCGAGTCGCGGAGCTCGGACTCGGCGAGCCCGTGGACCGGCGCGCCATCGACTTGGAGCGCGCGCACGAGGCGGTCGAGGTCGGGGCGCAGACCGACGTCGAGCACCTCGCGCCGAGTGCGGCCCTCGACCACACCGAAGTCGCCATCGTCGCCGGCGACCTCACGCCACAGCCGATCCAGCGTCGCTTCGGCGCGCCCGTCGAGCAGCGCGTGCTCGGCGTTCGTGATGTGCTCGTAGCCGGTCGTGCCGTCGACGGGCCACTCGCCTGGGAGCTGTTCGTCCGGCGCGAGGATCTTCTCGACGAGCAGCCACCGATCGCCGATGACGTCGCGCAGACCGCTCAGGTA
>CAYGLH010000515.1:721-2169 GCA_964350535.1 uncultured Ilumatobacteraceae bacterium | reverse complement strand
ACCCACGCCACTCACCGACCGGATCGATGCCAGCCTGGCGTTCAGCGGTCACTTGCTCTCCATCTTCACCGGGGCGCCCGGCGAGCTCGCCGAGCGTGTGGTGACAGCCTGGTTCGACGCGGTGCGCCGGCACTGCGATCACGGGATCGTCCTCGTGTTCTGCAGCTTCGTCGTCGGCCCACCCACGCCGCTTCTGCTCGAGGTCGCCCATCACTCCAAGGCGCTCCACGCAACCGGCGGCAGGGAGCGGAATGACCTCGACCGGCACGGGCGCCTCGAGGCGCCGCGACACTTCGAACCGGTCGTCGCCGCACTGTCGGGCAGCCGCGACGCCGAACGTGTCGTCGGGTGGACGGCGATCGACGCCGAGCTGGTCCGGGCGCTCCGTTGCGGGCGCGATCGGATCGACGAGATCGAGGCGTTCGTCGACGTCTACGTCGAGCTGGAGCGGATCGTTGGCATCTGCGCCCGGGCGATCCGAGTTGGTGACGCGGCGGTGATCAACACCATTCCCGCGACCCGTACTCGACGTGGGAGGGCTACAGCGTGACGCGCGATCCCCGAACACCGGGCTCCACTCGTTGTTCTACTATGAAGCACATGGAGGAGATCGGCATCCGGGCCCTGAAACAGAATGCGTCTGCGGTGATTGCACGAGTGGCCGCCGGGGAGGTGCTCGTGGTGACCGACCGTGGGCGGCCTGTCGCCCAGCTGGCGCCACTCGCCGCCCACCGGCTCGACCAGCTGCGGTCGTCGGGTGATGCGCTCCCGGCGCGGCGGCCGCTCGCCGACCTTCCCCCTGCGACCGACGGTCCGTCCCTCGCCGACGCGATCGTCGACGACCGCGCCGACGGGCGCTTCTGACGACCGATGGCCGTGTACCTCGACACGTCGGCGCTCGCCAAGCTGGTGATCCGTGAGCCCGAGACCGGGCCGCTTCGTCGATGGCTCGGCCGGC
Organism: uncultured Ilumatobacteraceae bacterium; assembly: GCA_964350535.1. Lineage (GTDB taxonomy): Bacteria > Actinomycetota > Acidimicrobiia > Acidimicrobiales > Ilumatobacteraceae > CAYGLH01. The sequence continues at coordinate 1,211 of CAYGLH010000515.1, read as the reverse complement.
GATCCGATCCGATGGCGACGAGCGATCTGGCGCGCACCGAGCTGCTCCGCGCCACACGCCGGGTCGCGGCGGATCGGATGCCACAAGCGCGGGCGGTGCTCGAGATCGTCGACCTGATCCGGGTCTCGACCGAGATCTGCGAGGCGGCGGCGCTGATCGAGCCGAATTCCTTGTGCAGCCTCGACGCGATCCACCTCGCGACGGCGATGGCGCTCGGCGACGACCTCGACGTGGTCGTCGGCTACGACGAACGGTTGCTCGCGGCGGCCGGCGAGGTCGGCGTGCGGACGGCTACGCCGGGCAGGGGCTGAGTCCCGAGTCATCGAGCTTCTTCTTGACATTCGAACATGTGTTCGCTACTATGGTTCACATGTTCACCTCAGTCGTCGACACCTGCATCGGGCTCACCGATGCTGAGCTCGACGAACAAGTGCGTGCCGGCGAGCTGGAGCTCCGGCGGGTGCAGGCCGAGCAGGCGGCGCGGCTGGCG
>CAYGLH010000515.1:0-685 GCA_964350535.1 uncultured Ilumatobacteraceae bacterium | reverse complement strand
TTAGCTCGCGCAGGTCGTATCGGGACGAGGGGCACCGGTCGCTGCAGGGGTACCTGCGGGCCACGTGCAACCACTCGAACCGTGATGCATCGCAGTGGCGCACGCTGGCGGAGGTGTGTGACGCCGCACCGGAGCTCGGCGATGCGCTGCTCGCCGGGCGGGTCGGTATGGCACAGGTGCTGGAGATCGGGCGCATCCACGGCAACCCGCGGACCCGCACGTACCTCGCTTCGGTGGCACCGATCTTCCTCGAGCGGGCCGAGCTGTGTGCCCATCGCGACCTCAAGGCCGACATCGATAGCTTCTTGAACCTCGCCGACCAGGACGGCGCGTTCGACGACCTCAAGGCCAACGTCGAAGCACGAAACGCGAACGTTGCGGCCGACGACACCGGGCTGCACATCTCGGTGTCGGGCGGGGATCCGATCACCGCCGAGGAGGTGGTGGCGATCATCGAGATCTTCGTCCAACGCGAGTTCGAGGCCGATGTCGCCGCCCGGCGCGCGCAGTACGGCGACGACGCCGACCAGCATCCGCTCCCCCGGACCGCGGCGCAACGCCGCCACGACGCGATCCCCGCGATGGCTCGTGCGGCAGCGGCGTACGACGGCGGCGATGCACCGGCGGCGAAGGTGGTCGTCAACCTGGTCGCCGATGCCGAGACGATGAACGATGCCTTCTGCGA
>CAYGLH010000514.1:0-2169 GCA_964350535.1 uncultured Ilumatobacteraceae bacterium | reverse complement strand
CGCCCTCTGCGAAGAAGCCTATCAGTACATTCCCATTGGCCTCATCTCCCCCGGCTGGATCATCGGTGCCAGCACCTCGCCCCACATGCTCTACATCAAGAAGCTGAAGCGAGCGTTCGAGTCCCTCGAACTCCTCGTCGTGATCGATCTGTACCGCACCGCGACGAGCGAGTTCGCCGACTGGCTGTTGCCCGCGACGGATCAGTTCGAGCGGGCCGACCTCGCGGTGTCGGGCAACTCGATGCAGCTGCAGCCGTGGGTCCAGTTCACGTCGGCCGTTGTCGAACCGCAGTTCGAGCGGAAGGAAGAATGGTGGATCTTCGCCAGGCTCGCGCAGGCGCTCGGGGTCGAGTCGGGGTTGGACGAGGACGACCCGGACGAGGCGAAGTGGGGGCGCCTCGACCACATGTTGCGCGGGGGTGGTGTGTCGCGGAGTGAACTGGTCGACAGCCCGCGGGGTCGGCCACTCGACACCCGGCCCGACGAAGGCCACTTCTTCACCGACATCATCCAGACCGACGATCGAAAGGTGGACTGCTGTCCGGCGGCGTTCCTCCCCGCGTTCGACCGGTGCGAGGAGGAGTTCGCGGGCCGCGAGGAGCTGGTCGACACCGGTCAGATGTGGCTGATCTCCCGTCGTGACTCGCGGATGCACAACTCGTGGTACATGAACGTCAAGGGCATGAAGCGGGGTGACCGTCGCGAGAACCGACTCGCCCTCAATCCAATCGACGCCGCACGGATCGGGGTCGGAGACGGCGGGCGCGTCCGAGTCGTGTCGCGCTGGGGCGAGATCGAGATCGCTGTCGAGCTCGATGAGCAGATCCGCGACCGCGTGGTGTCGATCGAGCACGGCTGGGGGATGCAGCCCAACATGCGCCTCGTGCGCGAGACGGCCGGCGTGAACGTCAATGCCGTCATGCCGCACGGCGTCGAGAGCTTCGATCGGTTGTCCAACCAGCAGCAGCTCACCGGCGTCCCGGTCGAGCTCGTACCGGTCGTTGCGGGTCCGGCATGACCGCAACGCTCGTTCGAGATGTCGGCGGCCTCGTGCGCGACCCCGCCGGCGATGAAGATGGATCCGGTCGACTCGTCGTTGTCGCCTGTCGGACGATCGGACGACGCTTCCTCGAAGCTGAGATCCGTCGAGCACTCGCGCTGGGAGCGTCCCACGTGCACTTGATCGTACCGCTGGGCGAGGCGGCGAGGTCGGTCGCGACCGCTTGCCAGACCCCCGAGCTCCCTGCCTGTGGCGCACCCGGGAGCCTCCGCGGGCCGATGCCTGCCGCGGACGTCGTGCGTCAGGGTCTCGAGTGGATCCGAGGTCTCGGCGCGACGGCGTCGGGCGAGGTCGTCGCGCGCGACCTCGTCGGGACGATCGAGCGCTACGTGGCGTCGTGGAACGCTCGGGAGGTGCTCGTCGCGCAGGCGCCCTCGACGCTTCCGAAGTTGTTCCACAACGATCTTCCGCAGCGCCTTGTCCGGCGCATCAGCGTCCCCGTCCGGACGGTCGCTCCGGAACCTTCGTTCGGCGCGTGGGGCCGTCCGTCGTCCGCCACTCAACTTCATGGAGGTCGCTGATGCCTGCAGAGGAGACACCAGGGCTCGTCGCTGCGCTCCGATCCGTTGAGCTGTTCCACGGGATCCCCGAGGCGACTCTGCAGACGATCGCCGCGCAACTGCGGTTGAGCGATCTCGCCGAGGGCGAGGTGGTCCTAGCACAGGAGAGCGGTGGCGGCATGGGGCGGATGTACATCGTCATCAGCGGTACCGCCGTCGCCGAAGTCGACGACCGGACGATCGCCGCCTACGGGCCAGGTGACCACTTCGGCGAGATGAGCCTGTTGGACGGACGCCCACGATCGGCCACCATCAGGGCGACGAGCCCACTCCGCCTCGCCGGCCTCGCGTCGTGGAACCTGCGGGCGATCGTCAAAGAGCAGCCCTCGGTCGCGATGGCGATCATCGAGACGCTTGCCGGCCGCCTTCGAGAGGCGAACCGGCGACTCGCGGAGAACTGACCCCGCCGATTCGCTTTCGACCTCGGGCGATGCGGGTCCCACCCCCCCTCGGAATCCGGCATGCCGCCTCGGACCGGTTCTGCCCGCAGTGTGTGGCCTGATCCGAGGGTCATTTGTCGTTGACGCCATCGCCCCGGATGGTTCATCG
>CAYGLH010000513.1:357-2205 GCA_964350535.1 uncultured Ilumatobacteraceae bacterium | reverse complement strand
CCATCTGCATGATCTCGTTGCGCTTCTTCTCGCCGCCGGAGAAGCCCTCGTTGAGGTAGCGGTCGACGAAGCCCGAGTCCATCCCGAGGCGCTTCATCCACTCCATGGTGGCGAGCCGCAACTCGAGCACGGACAGGTCGATGCCCTTGCGTGCCGACAGCGCCTGGCGCAGGAACTGGATGACGGAGATGCCGGCGATCTCCTGTGGATACTGGAAGGCGAGGAACATGCCCGCCTTCGCCCGCTCGTCGACCGGCCACTCGGTGACGTCGTCGCCCAGGAACTGGATCGTGCCGTCGGTGATCTCGTACTCCGGCGAGCCCATCAGGCTGGCGCCGAGGGTGGACTTGCCCGAACCGTTGGGGCCCATGATGGCGTGGACCTCGCCGGCGGCGACCGTGAGGTCGAGACCCCGCAGGATCTCGCCGTGATCGCCCTCGGCAGGCTGGGCGTGGAGGTTCTCGACCCGGAACAACGTGTCGCTCACCCCATCGATTCTACGAGCGAATTACCCCTATCCCCATAGTGCAAACCTGTCACAAAGGTGTCAGACCCCGATGCAACAGGATGTCGATCGCCCGATCGTGCAGACGGCGGAACCCAGGGTCGTCGTGGAGACGGACCCGGCCCCGGCGGGCCGTGGCCCGCACCGCCGATGGCTCGACGCCGTACCGAGCGGCGAGCACCGCGGCGTCGGAGGCTCGCAACTCGACGGCGAGCGTCACGGTGAGGACCCGCGCCGGGTTGCCGGCGCCGGGCGTGGAGCGGCGAATCGTCGGCGCGGAGGTCCCGGTCGCCGCCGAGACGGCAGCCTCGACGGCCTCGATCGACGGCGTCGCCGCTCGCGGCATCCCCTGCGGCGGGGTGAGGTCGGTCGGCAGCGGGTCTTCGACGAACCGCCGATGGTCCCGATCAGCCATGCAGCGCGCGACGCGGTCGGTGTGGAGCCATTCCGGACCCGGCCGCCCTCCGAGGTACGGACCCAGGCTCGACCACCGGTAGGCCGACAGTGCGCGAACCGGCACGATGTCGAGCGGGTTGCGATGGACGTAGCGGGCGGTCGCGATCAGCTGCTCGTCCGAGCCGACCGGTACCGACTTGTAGCGGTCGCCGAACAGCGGACCGCTCCGGCCATGGCGGTCGTTGTAGGCACGGGCGTGGTTTCCGGTCACGTGCTGCACCGCCTCGGAGACCCGTCCCTCGCGACAGTGCAGGAGGAGATGGACGTGGTTCGTCATCAGGCAGTAGGCGTGCACCTCGACGGCGAACGCGTCGTCGATGTCGCCGAGGAGGAACTCGAAGTGCTCTCGATCGCGATCGTCGGTGAAGATGTCTTGACGGTCGGCGCCGCGGTTCATCACATGGTGCCAGCCGTCCGGAGGTGTTGCCCGCAGTGGTCGTGCCATGCCCCGACGATGACATCGGGGTGTTGCAGTGGACCCCGGTGGCGCAACCTGTCACATCGGGGTCTGACACCTTTGTGACAGGTTCACCAGCCGCGGGCGACCCACTCGTCGAGGTGGGGGCGCTCGGTTCCGATCGTGGTGTCGTCGCCGTGGCCCGGGAGCACGATCGTGTCGTCGGGGAAGACGAACAGCTTGTCGTCGATCGAGCGGATGATCGTGTCGAAGTCGGCGTCCGGGAAGCTGGTGTTGCCGGGTCCGCCGGGGAACAGGGTGTCGCCGGTGAACAACAGGGGAGTGCCGTCGAGCTTGAAGCTGATCGATCCCGGCGTGTGGCCAGGGTTGTGGATCGCGTGGAGCCGTTGGCGGCCGAACTCGATGACCTCGGTGTCGTCCAGGAACACGTCGTAGCCGACCTCTTTCAGCTTCGGGGCGTCGAGCGCGG
>CAYGLH010000513.1:0-347 GCA_964350535.1 uncultured Ilumatobacteraceae bacterium | reverse complement strand
CCGCCACCTCATAGCCGGCCTCGCGCATCGCCGGCACCGCCTGGATGTGGTCCCAGTGGCCGTGCGTCTCGAGCACGCGACGCACGCCGAGCCGTCGACACAGCTCGAGCAACTGCTCGTGCTCGTTGGCGGCGTCGAGCAGCACCGCCTCGCCGCTCGCCCTGCAGCGGATGACGAACACGTTGTTGTCGATCGGTCCGACGACGAGCTTGTGCACCTCGACGTCGGCGTTCGACCAGTGGAGCGTGTCGGAGATCTCGGCCATGCGTGCAGTCTGTCAGGTCGACACCACGTCGAAGCCGAGGCCGAGGGCGACGCCGATCTGGGCCGGGTCGAAGGTGACGAAA
>CAYGLH010000512.1:0-2206 GCA_964350535.1 uncultured Ilumatobacteraceae bacterium | reverse complement strand
TCATCAGCACCGACCCGACGGCGGCAGCAGCAGCCGCGACGGGCACCATGCCGGAAAAGATGCCGAGCATCGGACTGATGCCGGCCAACGAGGCATACCCGATGCCTTCCGGCACGCTGTACAGGCCGGCGACGAACCCTCCGACGACATTGCCGAGGACCCCGCGACGCTCAGGGCTCGGGTTCGCAGGGGATCCGGAACGTGACCGCCTCATTCGTCCGGTGTGGTCGTTTCGACGCTGATGCGCTGACGTGGGAGCAGATCGAGCTGCACCTGCGTGGGGTCGATCCCGACCTCACGGAGTTGGGCGGCGAGGTCGCCCAGATCAGGAGTGGGTGGCGGACCGTGGAGCTCGACGATGACGTCATCTTCGCGGGTCTCCACATCGATCAATTCCCACCCCACCGAATCGGCCCATGCCGAGACGACCGACCGGACGTCGGACTCGTTGATGGCGTCGCGGGTCGTGGTCCAGGAAGCTCGGGCGAGGAGCACGACGATGAGCACGAGGAGCGCACCGATGATCGAGTAGGCGCCGCGCTGGTTCACCCTCGGCTGGTTGAGCAGCGGCTGGTTGTGAGCTCGCACGTGATACACGCGCATGATGACGATCCCCACTGCAAGGATCGCCGCGACGTTCGTCAGGAACAGCAGGATCGCTCCCGCTGCATCGCCTGACGAACCGGATTCCAAGGTGAGTCCCACCACGGTCAGGGGCGGCACGAGCGCGAGAGCGATGGCTACTCCTGGAACGGCGTCGGCGACGTCGCGGCGGGCGAGGGCGATCGAACCGACAGCGCCGACGGCGAGCGCAGCGATGAGATCGATGACTCCTGCAGTCGAGTAACCGGCGACCTGGGTATTGTTCAGGCTGTCGACATCGAGGATGACGATCAGGCCCATGACGTAACCGATGCCGATCGTGGCGAGGGCCCCGGCGATCAGATGGCCGAGGGATCGGACCAGGTTGGTGTGGTCGCCGAGGACGACGGCAAGCATGAGGCCGAGGATCGGTGTGCGGAGTGGGGCGACGATCATCGCGCCGATGACCGTTGCGTCGGACTCGGTGATCACCCCGGCCGAGGCGATAACCGCAGCGAGCGCGAGCAGCAGCCAGAACCGGCTCACCTTCTGGGTCGCTGCAGGACCGTCGAAGAGCACCGCCTCGCGCAGCTCGGCCGTACTGCGCACTGGTGACTGCTCGACCTCGTTCATCGCAGGCGAGCCGGGTGACGGCGCCTGAGCGCGGCGAGAATTGTGCCAATGGTGAGGAGCGCGAGGCCGATCCACAGTGGAAGCGCGTTGTTGGCGCCGGTACCCGGGAGCGGCCCGCCGGGTGGAGAAGGCGCCGGCGGGGCGTTGCCGGGCGGGAGCGTGGTCGGAGCCGTTCCCGGTGGCTGCGTCGTCGGCGGAGGCGGCGGTGGCGGTGGGTCCGGAGGCACGACGAGACCGACGGTGGTGCAACGCCCGTCTGTCGCAGACTGCATCACGAACCGGTACCCCATCGACTGGTCGGCGAGCGCCTGGCAGTTGCCCCCGGGACTCTCCGAGAGCACGGTGTTGACGAGGTCGCCATCGCCGCGCATCGGGCTGAACAATTCGATCGAGTAGCTGATCGTGACCGCCGCCCCGACTGGGAGCGGGCCGGTCCAGGCGAGCGTCGGAGCCGCGTAGCTGATGCTGCCGGCGGTCGCCGTGGGCGTCCCGGCGAGTCTGCCGTCGTCGAGGACCTCGCGCAGATCGTCTGTGAGTGACGCGGCGGCGTAGTCGCCACGTCCGATGTTCCGTACCGTGATGCGGTAGTTCACGGTGTCGCCGGGTGAGTGCGGGCCATCGGTGTTGGCAGTCTTCTCGATGTCCAGCGAGCGGATCGGGTTGCTCGTCGAGCAGTCGGGGTCGCTCGGGTCCGGGCAGTTGGACTCGGGTGGCCCGACCAGGGCGTTGGCGAGGTCGCCGTCGCCGCTCACGGGGTCGTTGATCTCGACGGTGAAGGTGATCGTGGTGATGTCGCCAGGCGCCAGCGGCCCGGCCCAGGTGCCGATGTCGCCGCTGGCGCTGAATCCGCCCGATCCGGTCGGAGGCGTGGGTGTGATGATGACCGAGCCGGGGACGAGGTCGGCATCGTCGAGAACGCCCGAGAGGTCGTCCGTGACGACGGCGGGGTCGAGCACGGTGTACGGCGCCTCGCCCGTGTTCTCGACCGTGA
>CAYGLH010000511.1:321-2237 GCA_964350535.1 uncultured Ilumatobacteraceae bacterium | reverse complement strand
ACAAGGAGCAGCGCGACGAGTGCGGCCGGGACGATGGACCGGGGGTGTGGAATGGCTGCAATGTAGCGGATCGCCGTCGACCGCAGCGGTGACGACGACGGCGCGGCCGCCGCCGCGACACCCCAGGTCGGGATGGCTCCCGAACGCTCCGTGGAGTACTGTTGACACGCTGAGCGGTGAGATCGCGGGTAGGTGAAAGGGGTGGCGTGTGCTCGAGCTGATCGACGAGGGTCTCGAGAGCTTCCTGCGCGCCACCGTTCCCCTCAGCGCCACCGATGTCGCCGTCTCGTTCGCCGCCCCCGTTCCCGTGTGGAGCGCGAAGCTGACCGGACCGACCGTCAACCTGTTCCTGTGGGACATCCGCCGCTCGGCGAGTCGATCCCGGAGCGGCATGCAGACGATCGAGCGGGATGGCAAGGCGGTGCACCAGCCTGCCCTCCCCACGCTCGAGCTGCGGTACGTGGTCACCGCGTGGACCACCGACCACGGCGACGAGCGAGCCTTGCTCAGCGGGCTGATCCGATCGTTGCTGGCGTACGGCTCGATCCCGGTCGACTTCCTGCCCGAGCCGCTCCGTGCCGTCTCCGAGCCGACGTTGGTGATGGCGCGTGCCGGCGAGGACCACATGGACGTCTTCAAGGCGTTGGAGGGCCAGCTCAAGCCCGGCATCAACATGGTGCTGACGACCGACTTCGAAACCGGGGTCAGCATTCCCGCCGGCCCTCCGGTCGGACGCATCGAGCTCGCCACGAAGGACATCGTGCGGCGCTCCCCGGACGACCCGTTCGACCGGGTGCGGCGGGTGGCCGGCGAGATCGTCGACGCCGAGGAACGTGGCGCGATCGGCGCCATCGTCCGTTCACCGGTCGACGCCACCGTGGTCAATCCCGCAGGCCAGTTCCTGCTGCGCGCCGAGATCGGTGACGAGATCGTCGTCGAGGTCGATCCTCCGATCACGACGAACGTGCCCGAGCGCGGCGGCGTCCGAGTCGGCTGATGGAGCGGACGCCGCCACGATGAAGACCGACCTCCAGGTGTCGCATCTCTCGATCACGCCGGGCCACTCCGGCTCGGTCGAGATCGACGTCACCAACACCGCCGACGTGATCGACGGGGTCACCGCCATCGTCGACGGCATCAACCCTGACTGGGTTCGTCTGGATCGGCCGGTCGTCAGTCTCTTTCCCGAGGCGACCGACCGTGTCCTGCTGGTGTTCGACATCCCGCGCACGTGCCCCGCTGGTGACTATCTCGTCGTCGCCCGCATCGTGTCGACGATCGACGACGAACGGCAGGGTGTCCACGACTTCTGGCTCACGGTCGAGAGCGTCCCGGACCTCGACCTCAAGCTTCGGCCCGCGATCGTCACCGGTGGCAAGGCCGCCACCATCACGGCCACGGTCGTCAACACCGGCAACGCCGCAGCTGCGGTGGCCCTGCACGCCGAGGAACCCACCCGCGACATCGACTGCCTCGTCGATCCGTCCAGCTTCCACATCCCCCAGGACCACGAGGCGATCGTCGACATCACCCTGCGCGGACCCCGCCCGTGGTTCGGGCAGCCCGTCCCGCGCACCATCCACGTCACCGCGGAGACCGACGGTGTCGTCGTCGAGCAACTCGCCACGTTCAACCAGAAGCCGCGCATCCCGCGAGGCGTGCTGACCGCCCTGATGCTCGCCGCGATCGTGGCGTTGTGGGCGCTGATCTTCTTGTGGGTCATCGGCGAGATGCGGCGGACGGAGGATCCGGCGAAGGTGCTGGCGACGGACTTCCACACGGGCCAGGAGAACATCCCGCTCGCCAACATCGCGGGCACGCTCGAGGGCACCGTCACCGTTGCGACCACCGGCGCGGGCATCCCGCGCATCACGGTCGAGGCCCAGCGGCTGACACCGGAGGGATTCCAGACCGTC
>CAYGLH010000511.1:0-311 GCA_964350535.1 uncultured Ilumatobacteraceae bacterium | reverse complement strand
CCGACAGCTATCCGGTCGTCTGGTACCCCGGAGTGCCGGACGAGTCCGAGGCCGAGCTGATCGACCTCGAGCCACGTCAGGTGCCGCCGCTGCAGAACATCTCGCTGACGGGCAGGTCCGTCGACCTCACCGGCCAGATCGACCTGCCCGAGAACGCCGGCGACGATGGCAGCGTCACCCTGCAGGTCACCGCGAAGCAGCAGGTCGAGCGTGCCGACGGACAGGTCAGTGACGACCCCTCCGTCGCCCCGGCCGAAGTGACGACCGAGACCACCGACGGATCGATCCTGCTGGAGGACCTGCCGACCCCG
>CAYGLH010000510.1:0-2257 GCA_964350535.1 uncultured Ilumatobacteraceae bacterium | reverse complement strand
CGGCGCGGTAGGTCGTGTGCCACGAGCACTGCAGCCGGGCCCACCCCCGCGTCCGTCGTTGGCTGATACCGACGAGCTTGGCCCCGTCGAGCAGCACCTCGCCCCCGCCGACGCCGTCGAAGCAGATCACACGGCTCCACGCCGTGCTGATCATCGGACCGGTGTGCACGCGCAGCCGGTTCGGGTCGAGGTCCGTCGCGTCGATGATCACCCCGGCGACGAGATCGCCGAGCCACACCATCTGGCGTTGCACGTCGTCGACCCACCCCGTGGACCCGGACGGCACGATCACGTCGAACCATCCGACCTCGCCCGGGCGGAGGAGCACCGCTCCCCCGCCGCTCCGTCGCCGGACGACATCGACCCCGGCGCGCTCGCACGCCGCGCGGTCGATCGTCGCCTCGTCCTGGTTCGACCCGAGCACGAGCGCCGGCGCGTCGACCTCGTGCACCCAGATCGCCGCGGTCGGCGGATCGGGGACCTGCCGTTCGTGGAAGCCGGCGGCCGGGCCGCGCCGCACCTCGAGTGCGTACGCGCCGGTCGTCATGCCGCAGGCAGGTACGGCCGCCATGCGTCGGGAACGCCCGACACCGACACGACCACCCACGCCATCGCCCGCGGCGCGTGGCACGGCCTGGCGAGCCGCATCCCGGCTTCGTCGGGCGTCCGGTCGCGCTTGGTCAGATTGCACGGCCGACACGCCGCCGCGACGTTCTCCCACGTGTGCGGGCCGCCGCGCGACCGCGGCAACACGTGGTCGATCGAGTCGGCGCGCTCACCGCAGTACTGACAGCGGTAGTCGTCGCGAGCGAAGATCGCCCGCCGCGACAGCGCCGTGCGGCGGACGTAGGGCACCTTGACCATGTACCGCAGCCGGATCACCGACGGGCTCGGGACGGTGAGCGACTCCGAGCGCAGCACCGTCCCGTCGTCTTCCACCAGGTCGGCCTTCTCGTCGAGCACGAGGCACGTCGCCCGGTGCGTCGAGACGATGCTCAGCGGCTGGAAGCCGGCGTTCAGGACGAGGGCGCTGCGCATGTTCCGACCCTCAGCCGAGCTCGACCGGTCTCGTGGCGCGACGCCAGTCGCGGCACCACTGGAGATAGCGCACGACGTCGCCCGGTTCGGGTGCTCGGTCGTCGCCGTACTGGGTCTGCATCCGGAACCGCAGGTAAGCAGCCGACGGCACCGGCACGAAGGGGGCACGCGACCACCAGCGGCGCGGGACGGTCCGTCGGAACGTCCGCACGGCGGTCGGCCACAGCGTCGGGCGGGAGGCAACCGCCCAGACGAGAGGGATCAGGTTGCTGCGGCTGGTGGCTTCGGCTCCTTCGGGAGACCGAGGATCATCTCCCCGATGATGTTGCGCTGGATCTGCGACGACCCAGCATAGATCGTGCCGGCACGAGCGTTGAGGAACGTTCCGACCCAGGACGCGGACGAGTTGGGCGCACCGGGATCGTCGGTCTGGAAGGCCGACGACGGCGGGCGGCCGGTGGGCACCAGCGCGTCGGCGCCGAGGATGTCGACGGCGAGCTCGGTGACCGCCTGGTGGTACTCGCTCCAGAACAGCTTGGAGATCGCGCCGTCCGGCCCGGGATGGTGGCCGGCGAGGAACTGGGTCAGGGTCCGCATGCCGTTGTAGCGCATGATCCGCACCTGGCCGTGGCACCACGCGAGCCGCTGGCGGATCACCGGGTCGGACGTGAGACCACGCTCGTTCGCCAGTTCGGTGAGGCGTTCGATCTCGGCCTGGTACCGGATCGGTGCGGTCGCCGCTGCCTCGCCCCGCTCGAAGCCGAGCAGCGACATCGCCACCGCCCAGCCGTTGTTCACGCCGCCGAGCACGTTCTCCTTCGGGCAGCGCGCGTCGATGTAGAAGACCTCGTTGAACTCGCTCTCGCCGGAGATCATCTCGATCGGCCGCACCTCGATCCCGGGCTGGTCCATCGGCACGAGCAGGAAGGAGATCCCCTTGTGCTTCGGACCGTCGGGATCGGTGCGCGCCAGGGTGAAGATGTGGTCGGCGAGATGGCCCGCCGACGTCCAGATCTTCTGACCGTTGAGCACCCACTCGTCGCCGTCGAGCTCGGCCCGCAGCCCGAGGTTGCCGAGGTCGGAGCCGGCGTTGGGCTCCGAGTAGCCCTGGCACCACGTGTCGGCACCGGACAGGATGCGCGGCAGGTAGTGCTCCTTCTGCTCGTCGGTGCCCCACATGAGCATCGTGTTGCCGAGCATCTGGATGCCGAACACGTCG
>CAYGLH010000509.1:0-2267 GCA_964350535.1 uncultured Ilumatobacteraceae bacterium | reverse complement strand
GCGCAGCTCGTCGAGGAGGCCGTCGCGCTCGGCCGGGTCGAGCTGGTCGATCCGGCGCGGCATGGAGCGGGCGAGGTCGATGCGGACGGGCGACACGAGCGTGCCGAACGCCGACAGCACGCTGGCGTTGACCGGGAAGATCACCCTGGCGGAGTCGAGCAGCTCGGCGACACCGCAGGCGTGCACCGGGCCGGCACCGCCGAAGGCGAGCAGCGACACGCCGCGCAGGTCGACGCCCTGCTCGACGGCGTGCATCCGAGCTGCGGCGGCCATGTTCTGGTTGACGATTTCGTGGATGCCGGCGGCGACGTCGACCGCACCGAGGCCAAGGTCCTCGCCGACCTTCGCCGCGGCGGCGGTGGCGGCAGCGGCGTCGAGCGGCATGTCGCCGCCGAGGAAGGCGTCGGCGTCGAGCATCCCGAGCACGAGGTCGGCGTCGGTCACGGCGGGGACGGTGCCGCCGCGGCCGTAGCTGGCGGGTCCGGGCTCGGCGCCCGCCGACTCGGGGCCGACCTTCAGGAGTCCGAACTGGTCGGTGCGAGCCAGCGACCCGCCGCCGGCACCGATCTCGACGAGGTCGACCGAGGGCACCGAGACCGGGAAGCCGGAACCCTTCTTGAAGCGGTACACCCGGGCGACCTCGAACACGTTGGTGAGCTCGGGTTCGGCGTCCTCGATGAGGCACGCCTTGGCCGTCGTGCCGCCCATGTCGAAGCAGAGCAGACGCTCCTCGCCGAGCCGGTCGGCGAACCAGCAGCCTGCCAGCGCGCCGGCGGCGGGACCGCTCTCGACGAGGCGGATCGGCACGCGTGCGGCGTCGTCGGCCGAGACGACACCGCCGTTGGACAGCATCATCAGCACCGAGCCGCCGAAACCCTCGCTCGACAGCCACTTCTGCAGCTCGTCGAGGTACGGACCGATCACGGGCATCGTGGCCGCGTTGCACGCGGTGGTGACCATGCGCGGGTACTCCCGGATCTGCGGCGACACCTCGGCGGAGATGCAGACCGGCACGCCGAGCTCGCGGGCGAGGTGGTCGGCCACGAGCCGTTCGTTGCTGGCGTTGACGTAGGAGTTGAGGAAGCACACGCCGACGGCCTCGACGTCGAGCGCCGACAGCTCGGCGGTGAGTACGGCGAGCTGCTCGTCGGTCGGTCGGCGATCCACGACGCCGGTGGCGAGCGTGCGCTCGTCGAGCTCCACCGTGCGCTCGCGCGGGATCGGCGGGGGCGGGAACTCGATCTGCAGGTCGTACATGTCGTAGCGATGCTCGTCGCGGATCAGCAGCGTGTCACCGAACCCGGTGGTGGTGACGATCGCCGCCCGGCCGGTCTTGCCCTCGATGAGCGCGTTCGTGATCAGCGTCGTGGCGTGCACGATCGGTGCGGTGATCTGCGACGGGTCGATCTCGGCCCGCGCCAGGAGCTGACGAACGCCGGTGCGCACACCGTCGAGCGGGTTGCTCGGCGTGGTCAGCGTCTTGTCGACGACGACCCGTCCGCTCGCTGCGTCGAGCAGCACGACGTCGGTGAAGGTGCCGCCGATGTCGACGGCGAGGCGCCAGTCAGCGCTCATCGGTCGGATCCTTTCGCGTTGGTGGAGGTCGCGTCGGGGGAGGTCGCGTCGGGGGTGGTGTCGGGCGTCGTGCCGACGACACGCGGTCCGGCGTCCTCGGCGGGCCCGAGGTCGTCGCGCGGCGGGGCGAACACGTCGAGGATCCAACACTCGCCGTACTCGTCGTCGCCGACGAACACCGAGTCGCCGTGCCACACCATCTCAGGGGCGAGGTAGACGTCGCCGGCGTTCAGCGTGACGCGACGCTCGTCGTCCTCGGCGCCGATCCGGAAGTCGAGCGCGCAACGGACGATGATGCCGAGCTGCTCGTGTCCGGAGTGGCGGTGGAGGAACGAGCCGTCGGTGCCGCCGGCGATCCGCCAGAAGCACAGTTGGAGCTTGTCGCCGTTGATGACGCGGCGCCGGAAGCCGGGGCGATCGGTCTCGACGAACTTGTCGTCGTCGAGGAAGTGGCAGTACTCGTTGGTGAATGAGCGGACTTCGATGCTCACGCGTCGACCCCGTTCGATCCGGTCGTCTGACCCGAGACGTGAGTGCTCGACACGCGGTCGCCGCCGTAGGCGGTGGTATCACCGGCGATGTCGAGGGGCCGGATGATCGCCTCGTGCTCCTCGTCGCCCCACAGTTCGGGCGGGGTGAGCCACATCACCTCGAACTCGATGCCGTCGGGGTCCTTCGCGTACAGGCTCTTG
>CAYGLH010000508.1:0-2272 GCA_964350535.1 uncultured Ilumatobacteraceae bacterium | reverse complement strand
CTCGATTGCGGTAGGTGTCGTGATCGAGGACGACCTCGAGCACGTCGGCGTGACGGAACACCGACCATCCCAGTGGAACGCTGTGCGCCACCGGGCAACGCTCGCGTAGCTCGTCGTAGACGCGACGCTGGTCCTCGAGCACCTCCGCGGCGAAGGGATCCCACTCGGGGGCTGTGGATCGTCTAGTGGGGTCGTCCATGGGCCGCCCCGTCAGTGCCGCGTCCGCGCGAGCCCGGAGATCAGCGCGTGGACGAGACCCACGAACGTGGCCGTCCAGGCGACCATGGCGGCGACGAGTGTGACCTCCGGCAGCCAGGCGAGGTGATCGAGATCGATCGCAGCACGCATGCGAAAGGTAGCGGCGCCGTACATGCCGATCGGGAAGACGAGCGCCCAGTACGAGGGGTGGTAGCGGAGCGGCACTCGCCGGACGAGGTGCCGCCAGACACCGATGGCCACCATCAGCGGAAACCAGAAGGTCGCCGTCGCCCACGCCAGCATCGTCATCCCCTCGATGAACGGTTCGAGGCGCTGAATCCGGGACGAGCTGTCCGCGACCAGCAGGATGTTGGATCCCGCCAGCACGCTGATCGCGACGGCCCCGGCGGCGATCCATGCGGGCGGAGATGCCTCGGTCGGATCGAGTGGGTCGAACGTCCATCGCAGGAAGACCATCGTCATGACGATCACGTAGATCACCAGACCGAGCGTGAACATGGCGATCACCACGAAGGCAAGCAGATCGTCAGGATGACGACCGAGGAGCAGCGCGCCGAGCACGGCCACCGACTGGGTCGACACGATGATGAGGAACCAGGTGCCGTTGATCCCGCCCGCGAGGCCCGGCTTGTCGCTGTCGATGACGACCGCGATGAGCGTGATGTACAGGAGGATCACGTACACGGGAAGGCTCAGCCACCAGAGCCCCCAGGCCAGCCCCCACCACCCCATGACGATTCCCGATGCGCTGCCGAGCACGTTCGTCCCGGCGACGGTGGTCAAGAACGCGAACCCCTTTGCATGGTCGGTCGCATCGGCGAGGAACAGGCGGGGGAAGCGGACGATGCGCAGGACCAGCAGCACCCACAGCACGATGTAGGCCATTGCGGCCACGGCGTAGAGTCCGTTCGCCAGCCAGTGGAGGTCCTGCTGCTCGGAGGCGATCGAGATGATCCCCGTGGCCATGACGAGGGCGAAGTAGCCGGGGAACAGCGTGGCGACCGGCCCGGACGCGCTAGGAGTGGGCGAGGACGTCACGGTGTCTCAGGGTCGGAGGAAGCGCAAGAACGCGGCTGCACCAACGAACAGGACCACTGACAGCCCGGCCGTTGCCCACGCCAGTGACTCGTCGTCGTCGAGCAACGCCTCGGCGGCGACGGTGACGAGAAACACCTGCAGCGACATCAACACGATGATGTAGACCACGACCGCCGAAGAGACCCGGCGGTGGCCTCGTGCCGTCCTCATGACTCCTCCCGACCGAGGGCCCAGACCTCGCCATCGCGAATCTCGACGTCGATCTTGCCGAGCGGGCGGGTGGGCGGACCCGAGAGAACGGCACCGGTGGTCGCATCGAAGTTGCCTTCGTGGCACGGGCAGTGCCAGCGGTCCTCGTCGACTTGGTAGTAGACGACACAGCCGAGGTGCGTGCACTTCTGGCTGAACGCCACCACGTCGACCTCCGACACTCGGAGCAGGATGGCCGGGTCGGCGTCGGTGGGGTAGCGGAACAGGTAGGTGTCACCGACGGCGATCTCGTCGAGGGCGATGATCGGCCGAGGCGAACCCTCGTTGATCGAGCGAAGCTGCGTCCATGCCGCCAACCCCACGTTGCCGACCGCCATCGCTCCAGCGCCGAGCACCAGATATCGAGCGAACTCGCGGCGGGTGACGTCGTCCTCTGCCGCAGCCTCGTACGGGAAGTCCCGTCGCCAGATCACCGGAACGGCCTCGGGAGTGTCGCTCACTCGCTGCCCTCCCCGATCTCGAACGGATCATCCAGCCAGGATGTCCGCACGGCGCCGAGGACATCGAGGGGACCCTCGCCAACTTCGTCGACCACCGTGTAGACCTTGGTCCGGACCTCCTGACCCCCGAACAGGAAGTCGCGAAGGAGTGAGCCGTGACGCTGTTCGTGGAACTGCTCGATCGTGCCGTACCACAGCGCCTCGCTCGGACACACTGACGCACACATCGGGGCGAAACCCTCCGAGGTGCGGTCGGTGCACATGTCGCACTTCATCATCTGGTCGATCTCGGCGTAGTACTTCGG
>CAYGLH010000507.1:0-2283 GCA_964350535.1 uncultured Ilumatobacteraceae bacterium | reverse complement strand
CATCCTCGGTGCGCTCCTCGGTGCCGTTGCCGCGCTCGGGACCTGGCTGCTCGGGCGCGGTGCGCGCAGCTCGGCGGCCGACACAGCGCCCACCGTCCCAGCGGCGGCCGACGAGGCCAACGACGCCGGCGAGGCGATCGTCGCCGTGGCCAGGGTGATGGTGGTGCTGCCGGTGGTGCTGGCAGCGGTCGCCGCCGGCTGGTGGCAGTACCTCTCGCTGCCCTCCGAGACGGGACCGAAGCTCACCTGGTGGCTGCTGCCGACGATCGCCGCGGTCTGCCTGATCGCCGCCTTCGTCGGTGGCCTCCGTCGCCAGCCCCTGCTCGCCCACGGCGCGCTGCTGCTCGTCGGCGTCGAACTGTTCGTGTGGGGGCTCGTCAAGCGCGACGGCCTCACCGCCGCCTTGATCCCGACCGACGCTCCCGGATGGTTCGACCGCCTGGCGACCACCGCGGCCCTCGTCGGCGGCGCCGGCGTCGCCATCGTCGCCGTCCTCGCCCTCTTCACCGCCACCCGAGCCCCCGCCGCTCCCTCCACCCACTCCCGAAATTTGCGCCCAGCGTCGCGCTTAGCGCGACATCCGCGCCAGAGAATCGACCGGCTCCCCACCCCCTCCCGAAATTTGCGCCCAGCGTCGCGCTGAGCGCGACATTCGCGCCAGAGAACGGGTGTGGAACGGTGGAACGGGTGGAGACGGTCAGCGGTTCCAGGGGGCGGCGGGGCTGGCGGCGCCCTCACCGCCGGTGAGCACCTCGACGCCGTCGTCGGTGACGAGGAGCGTGTGCTCGAACTGGGCGGTCCGCTTGCCGTCGGCGGTGACCGCCGTCCAGTCGTCGTCCCAGATCCGGTAGTTGATCGAACCGAGCGTGATCATCGGCTCGATCGTGAAGGTCATGCCGGGACGCATGGTCGTGCTCGCCCGGCTGTCGTAGTAGTGCAGCACCTGGATGTCGGTGTGGAACTGCTCGCCGATGCCGTGGCCGACGAAGGCCCGCACCACCCCGTAGCGGTACTTCTTGGCATGGTCCTCGATCGCCCGACCGATGTCGGACAGCGGTCGTCCCGGCTTGACCGCCTCGATGCCGAGCCACATGCACTCCTCGGTGACCTGCACCAGCTGGCGGCTCTCGGGGTCGACGTCACCCACGAAGAACGTGGCGTTGGTGTCGCCGTGCACGCCGCCGATGTACCCGGTGACGTCGATGTTGCAGATGTCGCCCTCCACCAGCGCACGGCTGTCGGGGATGCCGTGGCAGATGACCTCGTTGACCGAGGTGCAGCACGCCTTCGGGTAGCCGTGGTAGTTGATCGTCGACGGGTAGGCGCCACGTTCGATGAACAGATCGTGCACGTAGACGTCGATCTCCTCGGTGGTGACGCCCGGCGCGACCTTGTCGCCGGCGAGGCGCAGTACCTCGGCGGCCACCGCGCCGGCGTGGCGCATCTTCTCGATGACCTCCGGGGACTTGATCCGCCCCTCGTCCCACGACTCGTACTCGCCGGTGTCGGCATACGGCGGTCGGGCGATCGACTCGGGGACCGAGCGCATCGGCGTGACGAGGCCCGGGAGCACGCGGCCCTCGAGCTTCTTGTGGCAACGCTTGTACTTGCGGCCGCTCCCGCACCAACACGGATCGTTCGCCTTCGGCAACGTCGCGGGCGCGGTGACGGTCTGGGTCATGGAACCCAGGATAGGGGAGCCACGACGGCTCGGGGCCGGGCGCGGCCCGACCCCGAGGTCGTTCGGACGGTGGAGCGGCTCAGCCGGCGGGCGCCGGTGCCGCCACGAGCACCGCGTCCAGCACCTGGATGACGCCGTTGTCGGCGTCGATGTCGGCCTCGATCACCGTGGCCGGGCCGATCATGAGCGTCTCGCCGTCGACGACGACGGGCCACGAGGCACTGTTGATCGCCAGCACGTTGTCGAACACGCCGATGAGTGCGGCGTCCTGCGGCACCGCGAGCACGTGGCCCTGGAGCAGGTCGAGCAGCGCCACGGGGTCGGCGAGCAGGGCGTCGATCGCCGGCTGGCCGAGCGCGGCGATGGCCTCGTCGGTCGGTGCCAGCAGCGTCACCGCCCGGCTGGACAGCTCGTCGGTCATGCCGGCGGCGTCGATCGCGGCGACCAGCGTGGTGAAGCGCCCGTCCGCGGTGAGGACCTCGACGATCGAGCCGAGCTCCGCTGCGGCTTCGGTGGTGGTCGGGGCGTCGGTGGTGGGCGCCTCGGTGGTCGGCGCCTCCGTGGTGGGCGCGTCGGTCGTGGGCGCTTCCGTGGTCGGGGCC
>CAYGLH010000506.1:684-2292 GCA_964350535.1 uncultured Ilumatobacteraceae bacterium | reverse complement strand
ATCACGCAGTGGCGGTCGACGTAGGCGTCGATCGCTGACGGATCGCCCCGGCGGAGTCCGAGCGATGCATCGGCCTCCCAGTCGTGACGGAAGCGGTGGATGTGATCGAGGTGGATCGGTCGTCCGGTGGCGCAGAGCTCGTCGAACATGCCGCCGCGGCCGACGGCATGCAGTTGCTCGGGATCGCCGATGAGCGCGAGTCGCCATCCCCGCCTCGAGGAGTGGTCGACGAGCGCGTACAGGTCGTCGGTGTTCACCATGCCGGCCTCGTCGACGACGAGGGTCGTGCCGGGGGCTGGTGGCTCGAAGCCGTCGGAGCGATGTTCGAGGTCGTGGAGCAGCTTGGCGACCGTCACCGATGGCATCCAGGCCTCTGCTTGGAGGACGCGAGCGGCCTTCGCCGTTGGCGCGAGCCCGATCACGTCGCGGCGTTGGAGGCTGAGATCGGCGTTGGCTGAGCGCAGCATCGTGGTCTTGCCCGCTCCCGCCGGCCCGACGACGAGCACGAGCGGCCCGTGGCCGGCGATGGCTGCGGCCGCGTCGCGCTGTCCGATGTCGAGCGATTGATCCACGGCTGCCGACGGCGCTGCGGGCGCGAGCTGCGCTTCCATCGCCCAGGTGAGGATCGCCTCCTCCTGGGCGAGGATGTGCTCACCGGTGGCGTGGTTCTGGATCGGGTCGGCCCACACCGACCGGCCGTCGCTGCGTCGCCGCAGAGGCGAGTCGGTTGGCGCGTCGAGGCTGATGCTCGCGTCAATCGTGTCGGAGGCCAGTCGGTCGAGCGTCGTCGCCCACTGTCGTCCGTCGATGTCGGCTGGCGGACGTGTGGTCTCCGCGACGTAGCGGATGACGTCGAGGTGCTGCCAACTGGACCGCTGGTCGCCGACACCGTGCAGGACGACGTCGACCGACGGGAGTGCTCCACGGTCATCGAGCTGCGCACGCGCTGCCGGCATCAGGCGATCGACGCGCACGCCGATCGCTTCGGCCTCCGCTCGCCACCGGGTTCGGAGATCTGACGCGGCAGCTCCGGACTTGGAGTCGCGGGTGTCGGCGGCGACCTCGCGCTCGATCGCGGATCGTTCGTATCGACTCGGGTCGCGATCGTGTTCGAGGCGGAAGGCGTCGATCCGATCGGCGAGCTCGTGACCGATCTGCTCGGCGCGCTTGGAGAACACTTCGAGGAGCTCGGATGGGATGCCGGCGATCTCGGCTTGTCCGTTGATGATCTCGGTCCACCCGACTCCGTAGCGCTGGGTCACCTCGGCGCGCAGAACGGATTGGTAGACCCGTCCGAAGGTCGACTGGTGCTTCATCAGTTGCCGTGCGTCGAGAGCGCGCCATCGGCCGTCGGGGGCGCGGACCTTGGAGGAGATCACGACGTGGGAGTGGAGCTGTGGGTCGTCCGCGCGGCTGGTCGACTGGCGGAACACCGCAGTCGTCAGGCCTTCGGTGTCGATGTACATCCGTGTCCCGTTCGAGCGGACACGGGTGGTCGCCGCCCGTCGCTCGATCGACTCGATCGCCGCGTGCACCGCGACGTCGTGACACTCGGCGAGCCCGTCGTCGCCGGTGAGCGCCCACAGGACGGACAACGACTTCGGTGCG
>CAYGLH010000506.1:0-674 GCA_964350535.1 uncultured Ilumatobacteraceae bacterium | reverse complement strand
GTTTGCCGTCGCGCGTGTACCTGGTGCTGAATGGTGCTCCCAGCGTGCGGTTCGTGATCGGGTGTGTTCCTTCGAGGAGCGACTCGAGCTGCTCCGCGCTGACCTCGCCGACGAGACCGAGTGCTCCGGCCTGGCGGCCTGCCCACTGCCCCGGCGGCTCTCCCGCCGCCTTGGTCAGATAGTCGGTGAGATAGGCGACGACCGCACCGGACGCACCGTGGTGGATCGGTCTCACCCGCAACACGATGACTCACTCCCGCTGGCGGGCAACTGTCTGATCTCATCGATGTGAGCGGCTGCGAGGAGGTGGTTCCGCATGGGTGACTCGCTCAGATCGAGAACAGCCGAGGTGGCTCGTCGGGCCTCGAGGAGGTCTGGCGTGTGCGCCGTCCGACCCTCGTGGTTCGAGTCGCGCCGTTGGTCGACTCATCGACGTCTGCGTCGTCGGGTTGGCCGGCGTCGTTGTCGTCGTCGACGAGCGGCCATGGGATCGGTCCGCCGATCAGCTCTTCGATCTGGTGTCGCGGGAATCGCAGGTGGTGACCGATCCGGACACACGGGATGCCCTCCTCGCCGTCGGTCGCCATGAACCGCCGGGCGCACTCGTAGGTCTTCGACCGTCCGAGCCGGAGCACGAGCGCGACCTCGTCGGCCGTGAGCATCGGCGGTGCCTG
>CAYGLH010000505.1:0-2293 GCA_964350535.1 uncultured Ilumatobacteraceae bacterium | reverse complement strand
ACAGTCCGAGGCCGCGACGGGCGCCCCCTTCGTCAAGCACTGGATGCACACCGCCCTCATCGCGATGGACGGCGAGAAGATGTCGAAGAGCCTCGGCAACCTCGTGTTCGTCGATCGGCTGCGCGAGACCTACGACCCGCGGGCGATCCGCACCGCGATCATCGAGCACCACTACCGGCGCGAGTGGGAGTGGGACGACGAGCTGATGCCGCGCAACGCCGCGCGCGTGACCCGCTGGGACGCCGCGGCGCGCTCGAACCCCGACCTCCTCGACGAGGTCCGGACGTTGCTCGACGACGACCTCGACACACCAGGGGCGCTCGCCGCGATCGACGCCGCCGCAGCGGCGGGCGAGGGCGTGCTCGAGGCAGCTGCGCTGGTGGGCGTGCCGGTCGGCGCCTGAGCTGTCGTTGATCCGGCTTTCACAACAAGTTCACGCCCACCCCTTCCGCGCCACCCACGGGTGTCCTACGCTCGACCCATGGACGAGTACTCCGGAGCCGGTGCCGCACAGCGCCGTCTGCGCGCGGTCAGCTGGCCGATCACGCGCAGGCTCTGGAAGTTCGAGCTGAACGGGTTCGACCGTCTGCCCACGGACGGTCCGGCGATCCTGTGCCCCAACCACATCAGCTTCATCGATTCGGTGTTCCTGATGAACGCCCTGTCGCGCAACATCAGCTTCGTCGGCAAGGCCGAGTACATGGACTCGTGGAAGACGAAGCACCTGTTCCCCGCCCTGGGCATGATCCCGATCGACCGCACGGGCGGCGACAAGAGCACCGCCGCGCTCGACGCGGCCGAGGGAGTGCTGCGGCGCGGCGAGCTGTTCGGGATCTTCCCCGAGGGCACGCGCAGCCGGACGGGCGATCTGCACAAGGGCCGCACCGGCGCGGCGCGCCTGGCGATGAAGGTCGGCTGCCCGATCTTCCCCGTCGGCATCGTCGGCACCGACACGATCCAACCGCCGGATGCGCCGATGCCGAAGCTGTTCAAGCCGTGCAGCATCACGATCGGCCGCCCCGTGCTGCCCGAGCGCTATCAGCGGCGCGGCCCCGAGCACCTCGCCTGGCGGTCGATGATCGACGAGGTCATGTTCGAGATCCGCGAGATGACCGGGCAGACCTACATCAACACCTACGCCGGGCAGACCGCCGAGACCGAGCCGACGATGCCGGCGCGCGTCGCCTCGGTCCACGAACCGGTGGCGGCGATCTCGGGCGTTGGTGACCTGTCGGCGGTCGACGACCGCCGCGAGTTGATCAGCGCCGTCGCCGGCGACTGAAACGCCTGCGCCCGTCGCCGGGACGCACTCGTATCATGAACGGCGATGTCCCAGCTCACCGTCCATCTCCCCGACGGATCCACCCGGGAGCTCCCGGAGGGATCGAACGCGCTCGACCTCGCCGCCTCGATCGGCTCGGGCCTGCGCAAGGCGGCGGTCGCCGCCACGGTCGATGGCACGGAGACGGATCTGACGGCCCCGTTGCCCGACGGCGCGACGGTCGGGATCATCACCGCCGACACCGCCGAGGGCCGACACGTGCTGCGGCACTCGACCGCGCACGTCATGGCGCAGGCCGTCACCCAGCTCTTCCCCGGCGCGAAGTTCTCGATCGGTCCCGCCATCGAGAACGGCTTCTACTACGACTTCGAGTTGCCTGACGGCAAGACCTTCAGCGACGAGGACCTCGAGGCGATCGAGGCGCGGATGCGCGAGATCGTCAAGCAGAACCAGCCGTTCGTCCGTTCGGAGATGTCGCTGGCCGAGGCCAAGGAGCTGTTCGCCGACCAGCCGTACAAGGTCGAGATCATCGAGCGCGTCGAGGCGGCAGGGGAGCAGGGCGGCCTCGACGCCGACGACGCCGGCGAGGTGGGCGGCGGCGACACGATCAGCGCCTACCGCAACACCGACGAGTTCGTCGACATGTGCGTCGGCCCGCACGTGCCCTCCACCGGCAAGCTCGGCCACTTCACGCTGCAGAAGGTGGCCGGCGCGTACTGGCGAGGCGACGAGCGCGGTCCGATGCTGCAGCGCATCTACGGCACGGCGTGGGAGTCGAAGCAGGCACTGAAGGAGCACCTCCACCAACTGGAGGAGGCCGCCAAACGCGACCACCGCAAGCTCGCCACCGAGCTCGACCTGCTGAGCTTCCCCGGCGAGCTCGGCGGCGGGCTGGCGGTGTGGCACCCGAAGGGCGCCATCATCCGCAAGATCATGGAGGACTACAGCCGCCTCCGTCACGAGCGCGGTGGGTACGAGTTCGTCTACACCCCACACCTCTCCAAGCAGGAG
>CAYGLH010000504.1:1720-2299 GCA_964350535.1 uncultured Ilumatobacteraceae bacterium | reverse complement strand
GGGTGTAGAAGTTGATGCCCTCGGGGCCGTACATGTGGGTGTCGCCGAACAGGCTCGCCTTCCAGCCACCGAAGCTGTAGTAGCTGACCGGCACCGGGATCGGCACGTTGACACCGACCATGCCGACGTTCACGTCGAACTGGAACTGCCGGGCGGCACCACCGTCACGGGTGAAGATCGCCGTGCCGTTCCCGAACTCGTTGGCGTTGATCAATTCCACCGCGGCCTCGTACGTGGCGACGCGAACGACAGCAAGTACCGGCCCGAAGATCTCGTCGCGATAGACGGCCATGTCGGGCTTCACGTGATCGATCAGCGTGGGCTGCAGGAAGAAGCCGTCGCTCAGCTGCACCTGGCGACCGTCGACCGAGACGACCGCGCCATCGGCGGCGGCGCCGTCGATGTAGCCCTTCACCCTGTCGCGGTGTTCGGCGGTGATCAGCGGGCCCATCTCCGAGTCGGGGTCGAAGCCGGGGCCGACACGGATCGCTGGAATTCGTTCGGCCAGGCGCTCGACGAGCGCGTCGGCGATCGCCTCGACGGCGAGCACGACGCTGATCGCCATGCACCGCTCCCCCG
>CAYGLH010000504.1:0-1710 GCA_964350535.1 uncultured Ilumatobacteraceae bacterium | reverse complement strand
GCATCCGCCGCGGCGTCGAGGTCGGCGTCGGGGAGGACGAGCATGTGGTTCTTCGCCCCACCGAGCGCCTGCACCCGCTTCCCGTTGGCCGTGCCGGTCTCATAGATGTACCTGGCGATCGGCGTCGACCCCACGAAACTCACCGCCGCGATCTCCGGATGCTCCAGCAGCCGGTCGACCGCCACCTTGTCACCCTGCACCACATTGAAACACCCCGCCGGCAGCCCCGCCTTGGCCAGCAACTCGGCCAACAACAACGACACCGACGGATCCTTCTCCGACGGCTTCAACACGAACGTGTTCCCACACGCCAACGCATTGGCGAACATCCACATCGGCACCATCGCCGGGAAGTTGAACGGCGTGATCCCCGCCACCACCCCCAACGGCTGACGGATCGAATGCACATCCACACCCGTCGCCGCCTGCTCGGAGAACTCACCCTTGATCAACTGCGGGATCCCACACGCGAACTCCACGTTCTCCAACCCGCGAGCCACCTCACCGAGCGCGTCAGACAACACCTTGCCGTGCTCAGCGGTCAACAACGACGCGATCTCCTTACGATTCGCATCGACCAACTCACGCATCCGGAACATCACCTCCGCCCGCGCCGACAACGACGTCGCCCGCCACCCCGGGAACGCAGCCGCCGCCGCCGCGACCGCAGCATCGACCTCCCCCACCGAGGCCAGATCGACCACACCGGACTGCTCACCCCGCGCAGGATCGAACACCGGCGCACTCCGACCGGACGTCGACTCGACAATCCGACCATCGATCCAATGATGAATACCAGTAACCATGACGATCACTCCTCAACCTGTTGCATCGGGGTCTGACACCTTTGTGACAGGTTCAGTGGAGGTAGGTGCTGAGGCCGCGCTTCACGAACTTGCCGTGGCCCTTGGTGCCGGTGAACTGGTCGTTCTCCACCACGACCGTGCCGCGGCTGAGGACCGTGTCGACCTTGCCGTCGATGTGGAACCCCTCGTAGGCCGAGTGGTCCATGTTCATGTGGTGCTTGTGGTCGATCCCGATCGTGGTGGTGCCGTTCGGGTCCCAGATCAGGATGTCGGCGTCGGCGCCCGGCTCGATCACGCCCTTCTTGTCGAGGCCGAACATCCGCGCCGGCGTGGTCGAGCACGTCTCGACCCAGCGTTCGAGGCTGATCTCGCCGCTGACGACGCCCTGGTAGATCAGCTCCATGCGGTGCTCGACGCCGCCGATGCCGTTGGGGATCGCGGAGAAGTTGCCCAGGCCGAGCTCCTTCTGGTCCTTCATGCAGAACGGGCAGTGGTCGGTGGACACCACGGCGAGCTCGTTGAGCCGGAGGCCCTTCCAGAGGTCGGCCTGATGGTGCTCGTGCTTGGTGCGCAGCGGGGTCGAGCACACCCACTTGGCGCCCTCGAAACCCGGCCGCGCGAGCTGGTCCTCCAACGAGAGGTAGAGGTACTGCGGGCAGGTCTCGGCGAACACGTTGAGCCCGGCGTGCTGCGCCGCGGCCACCTCCTCGAGCGCCTCGGAGGCCGACATGTGCACGATGTACAGCGGGACGTTGCCGGCGACCTTGGACAGCTGGATCGCCCGGTGGGTCGCCTCGCTCTCGAGTTCGGCGGGCCGCGTCAGGCTGTGGAACTTCGGGTCGGTGTCGCCGCGTGCGAGCGACTGGGCGACGAGGACGTCGATGGCGATGCCGTTCTCGGCGTG
>CAYGLH010000503.1:0-2300 GCA_964350535.1 uncultured Ilumatobacteraceae bacterium | reverse complement strand
CCACGGTGACGCAGATGTTGGCCGTCACCTGGTCGGCCTCGGCGGCGCCGCCCCGTCGCGCCCTGACGTTCCAACGGTGGGCGCTCACCGGGGGCGTCGCACTGGTCGTCGCCGGCCGGGAGTGGACCAGCGACCCGCTGACGATCACGGGAGTCCTGCTGGTCGGAGGATCGCTCGGATCCGTCGCCGTCGTCCTGCTCGTCGTCCGCGCCACTGCACGTACGTCTCGGTTCGCGCCGGCGATCGATGCCTACGTCCTCGCCTTCCTCGGCGCCATCACCGGTTTGGCCCTCGGGGTCGAACTCAGCGCGGGCACGTTCGCAGCGGAGACCCGAGACGCCCACATCCTCATCAACCTGTTCGCCTTCGTCGGTGTCGTCATCGCCGGCACGCTGCCCTACTTCGTCGCCACCCAGGCGAGGACCAGAATGTCGCCGCTCGCGAGTCCTGCGCGCCTCCGCGCGGTCACGGCAGCGCTCTGGACGAGCGCCGTCATGGCCGCTGCTGCTGCAGCGCTGCATCACGACATGATCGCATCGCTGGCGATCATCAGCTACGCAGTCGGCGTGGCCGCATTGGTTGTGCTACTCCCCGACATTCGCGGCAAGAACCTCCGGTGGGCCGGACCGCGCCTGCTCCAGCTCTTCGCGGGAGTCGGCTGGTGGATCGCCATGGCGATCTGGATCGGGGCCACCTTCCAGACGTCCGGCATCGGCCGGCAACCACTCCTCGCCCTGGTGATCGGCGGCTACGGGCAGATCCTCGCGTCGTCGTTCGCGTACCTCGTACCCGTCGTACGCGGTGGCGGTCACGAGCAGCTCGGCGCCGGCTTCCGCCGCACGCGGTCGTGGGTTGGCCTGGCCCTTGCCAACACCGCAGCGGTCGCGGTTCTGGCCGGCGGACAACGCCTCACAGGACTCCTCCTCGCGCTCTGGGCCATCGATGCGATCGTCCGCAACGCGTTCCGCCCGCATCGTCCCGCGCCGCAGCTCGATGGGTCGACGTGCGGCTCCCCACCCGTTTGACCCCACTCACAAGCGTCAGGAATACTACTAGCATGTGCTGTATTAATTCGCGGATGCAGAAGGAGCAGGCATGATCACGCACTTCGAGATCGACGCCAACTGTCCCCACTGCCTTCAAGGCATCATTGCGGCCCTGCGCGATCAGCCGACAGTCACCGACGTCCGCGCGAACATGGCTGCGGGATGCGTGTGGGTCACGCATGACACCGAGGAGTCTCGACTGGCCAGGTTGATCACCGACATCGGGCACCGCATCGTCGTCGCTGGCAACGGAGAGATCGTGCAGGGAGACCTGCATGCCGTCTCTCACCCGGGTTGCCCGGGACGCCGATAGCGGAAACTGCCGGATACGGCGGCACGCGAATCCGGCCCCATGTCGGTGTGCCAGCCCCACGGCCGTCAACGGTTCGAGCGACCAGGTCTGGTCGTGCCCCGGCCGACGATGTCGTTGAGCGTGTGCCGGGCATCGGCGAGCGAGATCGGCAGTTCGCCGATCAGGTGGCTCCGAACGATCGCCCACCCGATCTCGAACAGCACAGCGGCGGCTGAGACACCCCACTCCCGGTTCGTCGGCGGACGATCTCATCCGGGTTCGTAGGTCCAGTCCGGCCGCTTGCGCCAGAACGCCTCATCGTACAGGGCCTCGCCATCGTGGAGGTCGAGCAACTTTGGGATCGGCATCCGCCGTGGTCGGGGACAGCTGTGCTGCTCCAGGTGCTCCACGAATTCGTCGGGGAAAGTGCGCAGCACGCTGCCGACGAGTTCCCGTTCCTCGACGGCCAGGTAGCACCGGTTGCCGTCGGTGACTCTGGAGAGCCACCCGGCGATCGCGTCGAGGTCGGCTTCCTGGCCGACGCCGGTCTCGATCCGTTCGAGATGTTCGGTGATCGCGCTCGACCCGATTTTGCACGGCGGACACTGACCGCAGGACTCGATCGACAAGAACCGCGAGAGGCGGTACACAGCATCGACCATGCACGTCGTGTCGTCGTACACGATGAATCCGGCGGCGCCCATGCCGCTGCCGACCGCAGCGAAGCCCTCATAGCTGACCGGCACATCGAGATCGCGAGCTGGGATCACGGGATTCGCAACGCCCGAGAACACGGCCTTGACAGAACGCCCTGACCGCGGTCCGCTCCCCACGGCATCGATCACTGCGCGCAGCGGAGTGCCCAGCTCGACCTCTCCCACGTCGGGAGCGACGACGTCCCCCACAACCGTCGAGACGATCGTGCCAGGTGACTCGTCGGTCCCCATCGAGCGAAACCAGTC
>CAYGLH010000502.1:1292-2302 GCA_964350535.1 uncultured Ilumatobacteraceae bacterium | reverse complement strand
CCGACCACGCGGCCCACGACAAGGCGATCCGGTCTGGCCGGATCGCAGCCTCCACTGATTTGGCCAGCTGAGCCACTCCACGGTCGGGCACGTCGTACGCGCCGGCAGGTCGGCGTCAGACGTCGGAAGCAACGTCGGAGGCTGCAATAGGGTGACCGCGTGCTCGAGCAGCCGATTGAGACGGTGAGTTGCCACGCCGCCGGCGAGGTCGGCGATGTGATCGTCGCGGGCGTCGATCCGCCGCCGGGTTCCTCGTTGTGGGAGCAATCGCGATGGATCGCCGAGGACGGGACGCTGCGGAACTTCATGCTCAACGAGCCGCGCGGCGGCGTGTTCCGCCACGTCAACCTGTTGGTGCCGCCGCTCACGCCGGGCGCAGACGTCGGCTTCATCATCATGGAGCCGGTGCACACGCCACCCATGTCGGGCTCGAACTCGATGTGTGTGGCCACGGTCGTCCTGGAGACCGGCATCGTGGAGATGCGCGAGCCCACGACGCAGCTGGTGCTCGAGGCGCCGGCCGGGCTGGTGCCGGTCGAGGCGGTGTGCCGCGACGGCAAGGTGCAGCAGGTGACGCTCACGAACGTGCCCTCCTTCGCGGATCGGTTGGACGCCGCGGTGGAGGTGGGCGGCGTCGGATCGCTGCGCGTCGACACCGCCTACGGCGGCGACAGCTTCGTGCTGGTCGACGCCGAGGAGCTCGGGTTCGCAATCGAGCCGAGCGAGGCTCGCGACCTGGCGGACCTCGGACAGCGCATCACCGCGGCGGCGAACGAGCAGCTGGGGTTCACGCATCCCGGCGACTCCGGCGTCGACTGGAACCACGTCTCGTTCTGCAACATCGCCCGGGAGCTGGACCACGTCGACGGCCACCCGTCGATGCGCGGCGCAACGGTGATCGAGCCGGGCAAGCTCGACCGGTCGCCGACGGGGACCTGCGCGGCGCGTGCGACGGCCACGTCCGGCCCGCCCGGCGATCGGGAGATCGGCGGGCAGGGAAAGAGGGTGCC
>CAYGLH010000502.1:0-1282 GCA_964350535.1 uncultured Ilumatobacteraceae bacterium | reverse complement strand
GCCGACGGGGACCGGCGTATCGGCTCGACTCGCCGTGCTCGCCGCGCGTGGCGAGCTCGGGCTCGGCGGCCGGCTCGTGATGCGCTCCATCATCGACTCGGTGTTCGTCGGCGAGATCGTCGGCGAGGCCACGGTCGGCGACCGTGCCGCGGTCGTGCCAAGGGTGTCGGGCACGGCATGGATCACCGGCACACACCGCCACACGCTCGACCCTCTGGACCCGTGGCCGACCGGGTACCGGGTCAGCGACACGTGGCCAGATCCCTCCGCGCGCCCATGACGCCACGCTTCTACGACGCGGGGCACGTCGAAGACCGGCTTCCGTGGCCGGCGCTGATCGCTGCGATCGAGGCCGTGCTGGCCGATCCGAACAGCTCCGCTCCGGAGCGGACCGTGCACGAGATCCCCGGGCCGAACGGCTCGAGCGCATCGCTCCTGCTGAAGCCGGGATGGGTCGTCGGGGACGTCATCGTCGTGAAGGTCGCCACCTACTTCCCGGACAACGGCGGCCGCGCAGCGCTCCCCACCGTGAACGCCGGCGTGTTGCTGTTCAGCGGCGCCGACGGGGAATTGCTCGGCGCGTGCGACGGCAACGTCCTGACCGCCCGCCGCACGGCAGCGGCCTCCGCCGTCGCTGCGAAGCGGCTCGCCCGTGCCGACGCGCGACGTCTGCTGGTGGTCGGCACCGGTGTGCTCGCGCCCGCGATGGCGGCGGCGCACCAGACCGTACGCGACTTCGATCGGATCGAGATCTGGGGACGAGACGCGACGAAGGCGCGGAGCGTCGCCGAGACGCTCGTGTCGGACGGCGCGCCCGCACGTGCAGTGGACGATCTCGATGCGGCGGTCGCAGCTGCGGACGTGATCAGTTGCGTGACCGGAGCGACGACGCCCCTGCTCCGCGGCGAGTTGCTCCGTCCGGGAGCCCACGTGGATCTCGTGGGGTCGTTCACCCCATCGATGCGCGAGTCCGATGACGCCGCGGTCAGCCGCGCCACCGTGTTCGTCGACACGTATCCGGGCGCCCTCGCCGCCGGCGATCTCGCCCAGCCCATCGCCGATGGCGTGATGCAGCTCGCCGACATCGTTGCAGATCTCGGAGCACTGGTGAAGGGCACTCATCCGGGCCGGACCGGGAGCGACGAGATCACGCTGTTCAAGAGCGCCGGAGCTGCGCTCGAGGACGTCGCCGCGGCACGTCTCGTGTTCGCCGACTCGTAGCGGCCTGTCCGCGTCCATGGCCACTCATGGCGGCGAGCTCGTCGATTATGCACCGGTCCAC
>CAYGLH010000501.1:0-2310 GCA_964350535.1 uncultured Ilumatobacteraceae bacterium | reverse complement strand
CCTTCACGGTGACCCGCCGCCACAGCCGCAGCAGGAGGTCGGCGTCGCGCTGGTCGCGGCCGAACGCACTGACGCGGACGGGCCGGCCCAGCTCGTCCGTGGTGGTGAACGAGGCGACCTGTTGAGGTCCCGGCGCCTCTACGAGCTCGGCGACCGCCAGCCCGCCGTGCCACAGCGCGCTCCGCACGGATTCGGGATCGAGACGTCGGCGTGGTGCGCCGACGACGAGGAGCGCCAGCGATCCCGCCGCGGCCCCGATGGCCAGGAGCAGCAGGTTGCGCAGTGGCACCTCGGTCGACGTGAGCGCACGGGCGGCGAGGGCGAGCACGACCAGCACCCACCCCATCCGCCGCCATGTCGTGGCGAGCCAGGGGCTGGCGGCGACGAGGACGGCGGTCATCGCCGCCATGTAGGTGCTCGACGGGAACTGGCTCCCGATGAACCAGGAGTGCGCTTGTTCGAAGTTGAGCTCGTCGAAGGGGATCGACTCCTCCACCACGCCGGAGAACAGCACCATCGTGAGCGCGCCCAGCACCGCGGCCATGGTCAGGAGGCCGAGCAACACCCAGCGTGCCCGCACCACCAGGTAGACCAACGCTGCGCCCGGGACGACGAGGGCGACGAGCTGGACGATCCCGGTGAGCCCGTCGACGAGCGCCGCCGGCAGGCTGTCGACCACGGCCAGCACGTCGACCGTGAAGTCGCTGACCCCGGTCGGGGCCAACTCGGCGAGGGTGACGAGGGCGACGGCCATCGCCACCGACAGCACGAAGCGGGCGAAGTCCGCACGATGGCGGTGCAACGGCTGCCTGGTGTACGGACGCGGCGCCAATGGCGGGATCTGGCGCCAGGAGCGGGTGGTCCCCGCCGCGGGTGTGGTCACCGGCCGAGTGTAGAGATCGCGTAGGACCGGCTTCGTCATCCGCCGGCCGTCATCGCGGCCGCCGGATCGGGGGCTCAGACGACGACGTTGACCATCCGCCCGGGCACGACGATCACCTTCTTCGGCGTCGCGCCGTCGACCGCCGCGACGACCTTCTCGTCGCTGAGCGCGGCGGCTTCGAGCGCCTCCCGGTCGGCGTCGGCCGGGACGGTGACCCGACTCCGGACCTTGCCGTTGACCTGCACCGGGATCTCCACCGTGTCGTCGACCAGGAGGGCCGGGTCGGCGGCGGGGAACGCGACGTAAGCGAGGGTGCTGTCGTGGCCGAGCGAACGCCACAGTTCCTCGGCGACGTGCGGCACCAGCGGGGCGAGCATCAGCACCATCGGCTCGGCCACCGCCCGCGGCGTCGTGTCGAGCTTGGTGAGCGCGTTGTTCAGTTCGATCAGCTTGGCGATCGCGGTGTTGAACCGCAGCGCCTCGAACTCCGTGGCGACGGCATCGATCGTGCGGTGCAGCAGCCGGTTCGTGTCGTCGTCGACCGGTTCGTCCACGACGAGCGAGGTGCCGGTCTCCTCGTCGATCATGTTCCGCCACAGCCGCTGCAGGAAGCGGTACATGCCGACGACGTCGCGCGTCTCCCACGGGCGCGACGCCTCGAGGGGCCCCATCGCCATCTCGTAGAGGCGCAGGGTGTCGGCCCCGTACTCGTCGTACATCTCGTCGGGCGACACCGCGTTCTTGAGGCTCTTGCCCATCTTGCCCCACTCGCGGGTGACCGGCTCGCCGTGGAACGTGAACCCGGTCTGCTCGTCGCCTTCGACCTCGCCGGCCTCGACGTACAGCTCGCGCTCGTCCTTGTAGGCGGCGGCCATGATGTAGCCCTGGTTGACCAACCGGGCGTAGGGCTCCTTCGACGACACGTGCCCGAGGTCGAACAGCACCTTGTGCCAGAAGCGGGCGTACAACAGGTGCAGCACGGCATGCTCCATGCCGCCGACGTACAGGTCGACGCCGCCGGGATGGTCGGGGCGGAGGTCCGTGCGGGGCCCCATCCAGTACCGCTCGACCTCGGGATCGACGAACTGTTGCTCGTTGGTCGGGTCGAGATAGCGCAGCTCGTACCAGCACGAACCCGCCCACTGCGGCATCACGTTCGTGTCCCGCCGGTACCGCTTGGGTCCGTCGCCGAGGTCCAGCTCGACCTCGACCCAGTGGTCCAGTCGGTCGAGCGGGCTCTCCGGGTCGGACAGCTCGTCGTCGGGGTCGAACGTGCGCGGGCTGAACGAGTCGGTCTCGGGCAGCACGACGGGGAGGACCTCGTCGGGGAGCGAGTGCGGGCGTCCATCCTCGTCGATGGCGATCGGGAACGGCTCGCCCCAGTAGCGCTGACGGCTGAAGAGCCAGTCGCGCAGCTTGTAGTTGAT
>CAYGLH010000500.1:0-2324 GCA_964350535.1 uncultured Ilumatobacteraceae bacterium | reverse complement strand
AGATGTTCCAATCCCCGAGCCCGTCCTGGGCCTCGACGATGCCGGCGGTGGACAGGGTGCCGGTGGCGATCAGGACCGCGGCAACGCTGAGGCCGAGGGCCGCCTCGTACGAGATCATCTGTGCCGACGCCCGCACGGCGCCGAGCAGCGGGTACTTCGACCCGCTCGCCCAGCCGGCGAGCATCATGCCGTAGACGGCGATCGAGGAGAGGGCGAGCACGAACAGGATGCCGACCGGCGGATCGGCGAGCTGCACCCGCGTGACCTCGCCGAACCACTCGACCGTGCCGTCCTTGCCGTCGGTGAAGTCACCGCCGAGCGGGATGACCGCCCACACGAGGAAGGCCGGGACGAACGCCAGGAACGGCGCCATCCGGAACACGACCCGATCGGCGCGATCCGGGAGCAGGTCCTCCTTGAAGAACAGCTTGATGCCGTCGGCCAACGTCTGCAGGATGCCGATCGGTCCGGCCTTGTTCGGCCCGATCCGGTTCTGCATCCCGGACACGACCTTGCGCTCGTACCAGACCATCAGCATCGTGCCGACGAGGCCGAGCACGAACACGATGATCACCTTGAGCAGGACGATCAGCAGTGGCGTCCACAGGAGCTTCTGCTCCGTGATCGGGTCGATGGCGAGCAGCGACAGCATCAGATCCGCTCGATCCGGACGTCGGTGGCGTCGGCGGACGCGTCGATCACGTCCTCGATCGCGCGACCCGGCTGGTTGAACGGCGCCCACGCCACGCCGCGCGGCACCTCGGCATCGGCGACGATCGGCAGTACCGCAGTGGCCCGGGCGCCGATCACCTTCACGTCCTCACCGGCCGGCACGCCGAGGCGATCGAGGTCGAGCGGGTTCACCCGCACACCTTGCCCCGGCGTGAGCGAAGCCAGCGACCGCGACATCGCCGTGCCGACGGCCCGGTCGTACAACTTGCGGCTGACGACCAGGCGGTAGTCGTAGCTGTTGCGGCTGCCGAGCGACACCGAGCGGGTCGGGAGGTCGGCGGGCTGCACGGGGACGACGATCCCGTCCTCGTCCGCCGCAGTCAGCGGTGTGACCTCGGCGTAGGTAGGTATGTCGGCCGCCATCGCCGCCGTGACGTCGTCGGTCTCTGCCGCCGACGCCAGCGGATGGTCGATCGGGAACCCCCGCTCGCCGAGCGCGAGCCCGAGCTCGACGGCGATCATCCAGTCGGGACGCGAAGTGCCACGCGTGGTGACCGCCTTGGCGACCGAGGTGACGCGGCCCTCGATGTTGGTGGTCGTTCCGGCCTTCTCTCCCGCCGCAGCGGCGGCGAGCACGACATCGGCCTGTTTCGTCGACTCCGACGGGAACGTGTCGATCGACAGGATCCGCCGCGCCCCGGCGAGCGCCCGGCGGGCGAGATCGGCGTCGGGGCAGTCGTTGAGCGGATCGGACCCGAGCAGGATCAGCAGCTCGAGCTTGCCGTCGGCCGCAGCGCGCAGCGTGGCGAGTCCGTCGTCGCCGCCGGTCGGAGCGAGCCCGAGCGACAGGGCGCCGACCACATTGCCGCGACGCAGCGCCGGCAGCACCTTCGCCTCCGGCTGGGCGTCGAGCAGGCGCCGAACGGCCTCGACCATCGGCCCGTCACCCTCTGCGAGGTTCGATCGGCCGGCGATCACGACGACCGACCCGCTGCCGAGCTGGTCGGTGAGCTCGTCGTCGGCGAGGGCACGGGTGACGGCGTCGGCCTGCTCGCCCGGCTCGTGGCGCACCGTACGCCAGGCATACCGGGTGAGTCCGGTGTCGGCGGCGGTGAACTCGAGCAGCTTGATGTGCTTGCGCACCGCGGAGTCGCGCAGTCGCAGGTACAGCACCGGCAGCTCTTCTTTGATGTCGGCGCCGAGCAGCACGACCGTGTCGGCCGAGGCGGCCTCGGCGATCGTCGCCCGCTCGAGGCCGAGCAGTTCGGCCGGGAGCCCGTCGCCGACCTGCGCGTCGCGGCGCGTGATCCCGATCGCGTCGGCGAGCTGCGCCCAGGCAAAGGCGTCCTCGTTGGTGCCGCGTGCGCCGCCGAGCAGGCCGATGCTGTCGGCCCCGCCCGCGTCGAGCGCATCGCTGACGAGGCGCGCCGCGGCGGCCATGGCGGTCGTCCACGAGGTGGCGGTGAGCCCGCTCTCGGCGCGCACCTGCGGCGCCTCGAGGCGGTGCTCGGAGTTGGTGGCCTGGAAGTTGAACCGTCCGCGATCGCACAACCAGCCGTGGTTCACGGCGTCGGAGTCGAGACCCTGCACACGCAGCACCTGGTCGCGGCTGGACTGGACGACGGTCCGGCACCCCACTGAGCAGGTGGTGC
>CAYGLH010000499.1:1975-2341 GCA_964350535.1 uncultured Ilumatobacteraceae bacterium | reverse complement strand
ATCGCCCGGATGGCGGTGTCGTAGGAGCCGTCGCCGCGCACGGCGTCGTTGGTGCCGGCATCGGTGCCGTCGAGGCTGATCTGGATGTCGAGGTAGTCCATCGCCGCGAGGCGTCGCGCCTTGTCGGCGTCGATGAACGCGCCGTTGGTCGAGAACTTGACGCCGATGCCGCGGTCGATCGAGTACTCGAGCAGCTCGAAGAAGTCGCGCCGGATCATCGGTTCGCCGCCGCCGATGTTGATGTAGAAGACCTGGAGGTCGTGGAGCTCGTCGAGCACCGCCTTCGCCTCCTCGGTGCTCAACTCGCGCGGGTCGCGTCGCCCCGAGGACGACAGGCAGTGGACGCACTCGAGGTTGCAGGCGTAG
>CAYGLH010000499.1:0-1965 GCA_964350535.1 uncultured Ilumatobacteraceae bacterium | reverse complement strand
CGCGCGGACATGGCCTCGCGGCTGGCCGATTCCGTCGAGACCGCCCTGCAGCTGCTCAAACAGTGCCGACGGGTTCGCGCTCATGGAGCATCTCCGAATCGAGAAGAGAGGACCGGGCCCGCTCGAACGAGCCCCAACGGCGCTCGTCGACGCCGCAGGAGGCGAGGACCTCGCCGAGGGTGGCGGCTCCGTCGAGCGCCTCGACGACGCGCACGACGTCGGGGTGCTTGAGGAAGATCAGCCGACGGTTGCCGTAGTGGTACGCCAGGGCACCGAACGGTTCGGGCCGCAGCGCGACCCGTGTGTCGAGCGCCAGGCGCCGGTCGAGCATCGCCGATCGGGAAGGGGTCGACGTCAGTAGACGCCGCACATGCCGTCGATGGAGATCTCCTCGACGAGCAGTTCGTCGTCGAGCAGGTCCTCGGCCGGCTGGTCGGCGGTCGCCTGGTCGGCGTCCTGCGGGGCGGTGACGGTGTCGTCCATGCGGCAAGCGTACCGAAGCCGGCAAGGCCGCGCCCAAGGCGGGTGCGTCGAGCTGCCGAGAGCGCCTTACGGATCGATGAACCAGCCGGCGAGCACGTTCTGCGCGACCGGGTCGGCGATGAAGGCGCCCGGCGGGAGGTGGTACAGCGTTGTGCCATCGACCCAGATCTGGCCGAGGCCATCGTCGTCGATCTCGATGCGTCGGACCGACGTGGGGAAGTTCTGTTGGCGGTCGCTGGCCTCGCCCTGGCCGAGAACGTCGTAGTACAGGACTCCGATGCGTCCGGGCTCAGGGACGGCGATGGCGAGCAGCCCGTCGGGCGTGACTCCGGCGAATCGCACCGGCTCGTCGATGTCGACGACGGGGTCGAGGTTCAGGCTGCCACGCCACCTGCTCAGCGTCGATGCGTCGTAGACCTCGACGATGTGGTCGTTCTCGACGAGTGCGACGGTGGCGAACGTGTCGTCGTCGAGCCACTCGATGTCGAGGATCTGTCGGCGCAGTTCACCCGGCTTCTGCTCGAGGAGCAGTGTGCGGCCGGCACCGGTCGCGGGCGACGCCACGCTGAGCTGCATCCCATTGGCCGTCGCGAGCAGGTCCCCCGACGGGCTCAGGTTCGGCGCGAACCCGACGGCGATCGGGCCGGTCTCGGCGTTCGGCCCAGCGGCCGCGTAGAGGTTGCCCGACACCGGCTCGCAGCAGTCGCCGTAGACGAACGACCCGTCGACGATGCCGGCGAGGTCGTCGATCACGTTCGGACCGGGCCCCTCGGCTGCAGCCGGTCGGGGATCGGGTCGATCGGCGATCAGAATCGGATCGGCGCGGTTGCCAGGCGACGGGGCGAGTCCGTTCGGCAGGTACTCGAGATCGCCGTTGGTGCGCAACACCACCAGGTCCCCCGGAGCCTGGCGGAACGCCCCGGACGGGACGACGATGGTCAGCGGGAGCAGTTCCTCAGGCGGAGGATCGAATCCCTCGCGTCCTGGCGGCGCCGTCGGCGGAGGCGCCGGCGCGGTCGTCGTGGTGGTGGTGGTGGTGGTCGCGGAGGTCGTCGTCGGTTCAGTGGTCGTGCTCGCCCCCGGCGTCGGCGCGGTGGTCGGGTCGTCGGTAGTGGAAGCGGGGTTGGTGGAGCGCGCGGTGTCGTCCGTCGACTCCGTCGGTGTGTCGGCGCGCTCGCCGTCGTCGCCGTGCTTGCATCGGTCTCGTCGGTCGACTCGTCGGCGCCGGCGCTGCATCCCGCCGCCGCGATGGCGGTGGCGAGTGCGGCGAGCGGTTCGAGGAGCCTCCTCATGAGACACGGCATACCCGGACGGGAGGCGCCACAAACGTGTCGTCGGCAATCTGCGGGTCCCATTCGGCGCTGAGCGGCCAACATCCGTCCCGCAAACGGGAGGGCCGAGTTTGTGGGTCCGATTCGGGGCCGAGGGGCCGGGATCCGTCCCGGAAACGGGAGGGCCGAGTTTGTGGGTCCGATTCGGGGC
>CAYGLH010000498.1:0-2348 GCA_964350535.1 uncultured Ilumatobacteraceae bacterium | reverse complement strand
CGAGGACGGTCCAGGGTGAAGCGCGCAGGGCCGCCAGCGGGCGAACGGCAGCGTCCACGGAACTCCTCTCGCAGCGGGCCGGTCACGACCCTGGCCTTGACGTAACCTAAGACTCATAGAATACTTGACGGAGTCAGCTCGTCGGAAGGCGGGCACGGGGAAGCGTCGTCCGGTGCAAGGTGGTCGGGCGACCGTCGAGAGATGGAGCAGCAGAGCATCGCCATGGGTTCCGGGGCCGACCATTCGCCGAGTCCCGAGCGGTAGTCGCGATGCCCCGTCCGAAGCGCATCTCGCGTGACAAGGTGGTGAGCGTCGCGATCCGGTTGCTCGACGAGGAGGGAGTGCACGGGCTCAGCCTCGACCGGATCGCCGGCGAGCTGGGCGTGCGCGGCCCGTCGCTGTACCACTACTACCCCGACAAGGCAGCGATCCTGGACGACGTCGCCCAGCACATCCTCGGTCGGGTCGCACTGGACGCCGGTCCCGCCGGTCGGGAGAGCACTGCGGACTGGGAGGAATGGATGGTGTCGGTCTGTCTCGACCTCTTCCGGCGCGTCATGCGCCATCCCAATGTCGCCCACCTCGTGCTCGAACACATGTCGCACTCCGCTGTCACGGCCGGATTCGGACGGGGCGCGCAGATGCTCGACGACAGTGGGGTGTCTCTCGAGCAACAGAACCTCTTGCTCCAAGGCCCTCACTTCATCGTGTGGGGACTGATCATGCACCGGACGGTGTTGGCCGCTCATCCGGAGCTCCAGCGCCCCGTCGACGAGGCCCAGTGGCCGGCGCTGTCGAGAGCGATGGCGGCGGACGACTCCAGTGCCGAAGAGGTTCTCGTTCGTGCCGTGCGGGCGTACTTTGCCGGCGTCCTCGCACGCGACCGGATCGATGTCCGCGAGTCGTCGAGCGCGTCCGCTACCGGGGAACGGTGATCAGGCTCGGGCTGCGTCGCGCAGGCGCGCCACCTCTCGGTGGAACGCCTGGTTGAGCACCTCGTTCCGTCCGAGCACCGTGGGCGAACTGGATCTCGACGCACTGCCGTACGCCTTCTGGATCCCGCGCAGGACGGGGAAGTCCTCTTGTGCGAGGACCATCTGGAGGATGTGCCAGTTCTTCTCCCACTTGGCGGTCCACGCCTCCTCGTCGAGCCCGGACTGCTCGAGCGGGGGAACGATGACGCGCATCTCCATCCGGGACTCGGAGGGGTTGTCCGAGATCGGGTAGAAGCTGAGCAACTGGAAGTTGTCCTGCAATTGCAGCAAGGTGCAGTTCGGCCCGACGAAGTGTGTGACCATCACGTGGGGGAGCAGCCACTCCGTGTCGAGATCCGGATCGCGTTCCATCCATTCGTCGAGGCTCTTGCGCGGCGATCCGAACCGGGCGTGGTGCCCGAAGTCCTCCACCGTGTACACGTTGGTGTGGATGAGGCGGCCGGCGGAGTTCGGGTGGGCGTACTTGATGTGATAGCCGTCGAGGAAGGCGTCGTGCATGATCTTCCAGTTGACCGGCTCGTCGAACGAGCGGGCGCGGAAGCAGTGGTATCCCTCGAGGCCGTACGACGACAGGATCGCGTCCATGTCGTCGCCGAGCCACGTCGCGACGTCGATCGACGCGTCCTGATCGTCGACGACCCAGACGAAGCCGTGACGCTCCTCGGTGGGAAGCTCGACGAGGCCCATCGAGCCGGTGTCGACGGAACCGAATGTCTCGGGGTACGTGATCGAGCGGAGGGCGCCGTCGGTGTCGTAGGACCACCCGTGATAGGGGCAACTGAAGATCCGGCAGTGCCCGCTCTCCTCGGCGAGCAGCGTGGCGCCTCGATGGCGGCACATGTTGACGAAGGTCTTGACCGAGCCGTCCGGTTGTCGAGTGATGACGACCTCGTTGCGCGGGAGACGCTTGGTGATGAAGTCGTGCGGTGCCGGGATCTCGCTGGAGTGCGCGGCGATGAACGGGACCGTGCCGAACACGCCGTCGATCTCGAGCCGTTGGATGTCCGGGTCGGTGAAGATCTCTGCGGGGAGTCGGACGACGTCCTGGCAGAGATCGGTCGTGCCGTTCCGCAGATGGGTCAGCAGGTTGGCGACGAGCTCCGCTGGGGGCTGCATCCTGTCAAGTGGCGTCACGACTGTGTCCGACATGTCGGCTCCTCCGTTCGCGAGTAATCGAACATCGCTAGGATACTCGAGCGAGCATCGACGGTCAATCGGCCGTCGGCGAGGTGAGGAAGTGATCGCGGGGGAGCCCGAGCGAGGCCAGCTGATCGGCCGACAGGTGGCGCGGCGCCGTCGATTCGAGGATGCCGCGCCCGAGGCGACCGCCGCACTCGAACTCGGCCATCGCGT
>CAYGLH010000497.1:0-2352 GCA_964350535.1 uncultured Ilumatobacteraceae bacterium | reverse complement strand
CCTTGCGCCACTCGCAAGAAGGTGAGGCGGTCGGCATCGACGAGCGGCCGGTCGTGACGTTGCCGACCACCGCGAACGCGTTGCTCGTCGCAACCGGACCCGATGGCACGTTGGCCTCGCTCGTCGTCGCCACCCTCCTGCCCGAAGGCAGGGGCGGGACGCTCGTGACGCTGCCGGCCCACGCCGACGTGAACTCCGGATTGGCGGTGCAGCGGACGTCGCTCGTGGAGGAGTTCGGCGAGGTGGATCCGGACGACGCCGCCAGTGTCGATCTCTTCGTTGCGGCGGTCGAGTCGATGCTGTCGATCAGCGTCGAGCGCGCCGTGGTCGTCGGGGTCGACGACCTCGCAACTATCCTCGACCCCGTGGCGCCGGCCGCCGTCACGCTGCCCGACGCCATCGAGGTCGACGGCGACATCGTGCTCGAGGCAGGCGACCAGGAACTGACCGCGCTGCAGGCGGCGACGGCGCTGACATCGGTGCCGGGGTCCGCCGAGGGCGCGCCGGTCGCCGCGGCGGAGGCTGCCGTGCTCCACGCGAGCGACGTGGCGGTGTGGTCGGCGCTCGCCTCCGAGGCGCCCGCGCCCGTCAGCGAGACCTTGCCGACCGGCGAGGACGGCGCCGTTGTCGCCCCGGCGACCGCCGAGGACCTGTTCGCCCGCTTGTGGCAGGGTCCGGTGCAGGTCCGCGACCTGCTGATCGAGGTGGGCGCGGAGGTGGATCCCGAAGCGGAGGATGCCGACCCCGTGGTGGTCGTC
The DNA here is from genome assembly GCA_964350535.1 of uncultured Ilumatobacteraceae bacterium. Lineage (GTDB taxonomy): Bacteria > Actinomycetota > Acidimicrobiia > Acidimicrobiales > Ilumatobacteraceae > CAYGLH01. The sequence goes on along the minus strand of CAYGLH010000497.1, from coordinate 1,594 downwards.
GATCGACGTGATTCCCTGCTCGTCTTCGCGCAGATCAGTCCGAAGCTGGTGTCGACGCCGAACCCGGCGCTGTCGTTCCGTGTCGAGCTCGGGTTCACCGACGCGGAGCTCGCCGAGTCTGCCGACGGCTACGAGTCCAACACCGAAGTCGGGCGCGACCTGATCGGCGTGTTGCTGTTCTTCCAGGCGAACGTGGTGTCGGTCGACGCGTCGATCAACGACGGTGGCACGCCGTCGGTCACTCGGGTGTACGTCGCCGACGAGCAGTTCCTCGACGACATGGAGGAGTTCTCGCCGATCCTGTTCGGCGAGTCCGAGGTGGCGCTGGCCGAGACTCGCATCGAGGGGGTCGATGTCGTCGTCGAGGTCGGGACGGACTACCTGACGACGAGCCGAGGCAGCGCGGACGTGGTGGTCGTGGAGGGCGAGGGCCCGACCGCCACGGACCCGCTCGGCACCGCGGATGTGGCCGACGGGGACGAGGCCGACGAGTGACGCGCTACCGTCGGGCCCGACGATGACCGACGCCTCACCCGACGCAGCGCCTCCGTCCGGCGACGCCGACCTCGCCCTCGCGTTGCTCGCCGCACGCGTGGCCGACGACAAGAAGGCCGACGACATCGTCGTCCTCGATGTCGGACCGATCCTGTCGATCACCGGCTACTTCGTGGTCGCCGGTGCGTCGAACCCGCGTCTCGGCCGCACGGTGGTGGAAGCCGTCGAGGAAGCGGTCAAGGCCCAGCTCGACCGATCACCGGTGCGCAGCGAAGGCCTGCGCGAGCAACAATGGATGCTGCTCGACTACGGCGACGTCGTCGTCCATGTGTTCGTCGGCGAGGTGCGCGACTTCTACGAGATCGAGCGCCTCTACACCGACGCCGTGCGGGTCGACTGGCAGTAGTCCGACGCGTCGGCGGCGACCGTCGGCCGGCCGAAATGCGTGGCGGGATCGCTCCCGTTCGGTCAGACTGGTACGCATGGGGGACAACGCAGAATTCGACGATGCTGGGCCGTTGCCAGATGACGGGCCGGTGATCGGCGCGCACACCCGCGACCACGACCCGTTCAGCCAGTTCTATGCCGCCTCGGCAGGGATCTCGGTGGAACCGCAGACCGGCGCAGCGCGAGCACGACCGAAGGGCCGCTGGTTCCACCGGCGAACCCGCACCGACACCACCGCACAGCGCTCCTGACGACACCCATCGCGATCGTCCGAACCGGGTCGTGTTTGTTCCGCGCACCTGTAGTGTGTTGGAGCGGTTGACGCAGGTCGGCCCACCCGAGAGGGGCTATAGCTCAGTTGGTAGAGCGCTTCCATGGCATGGAAGAGGTCAGGAGTTCGATTCTCCTTAGCTCCACAAGAAAGTCCTGGTAGATTGGGCTTTCCCGCTGGCTGAGAATCGTGCCGGAATCACGCGGGGACCCTATGGGAGACCCTTTCCGGGGACCCTAACTCGGGGCCCGGGTGGTGGCGGACCTGCGATCACAACTGCACACCAAGGCCCAGCGGCTGCGACTGCTGTATCACAACCGGCACGAGTCCGGGCAACTGGTCGGGCGGCCTGATGCTCATCAATACGGCGTCGTATCCGAC
>CAYGLH010000496.1:1285-2358 GCA_964350535.1 uncultured Ilumatobacteraceae bacterium | reverse complement strand
CGAAAACGCGCTCATCGAGCAGATCGCTCGTGGGATCTTCGCCCAGCCAGGTCTCCCAGCGGATCTCGATCTCGTCGAGATCGCCGTTCGAGCCCCGGACGCCACGTTGTGCCTCACGACAGCGCTCGCACGACACGACCTCAGCGACGACATCCCGCCGACGATCCACGCCGCGCTCCCCCGCAAGCGCCGCGCACCGCGTACAGCGGCACCGGTCACCTGGCACCGGTTCGACGAGGACACGTTCGACATCGGGCGTGACGAGCTGACCGTCTACCGCGACCTGACGATCGGCATCTACGACCCCGTCCGGTCGATCATCGACGCGTTCCGCCTGCGGCACCTCTACGGGGAGGACCTTGCCGTCGGAGCGGTCCGCCGCTGGTTGGCCAAACGCGGAAACCAGCCCTCTGAGCTCCTCGAACTTGCCCGCCACTTCCCAGCAGCAAGGTCATCACTCCAATACGTGCTGCGGATCCTGTTGTGACGGAACGCCTGATACGAGGGACCCGACGCGACGAGCCCCTTCAATCTCGAGCCAGCAACGGTCCGCTCCTCGAACAGGCAGCCGGCGGTTGCTACGGGTGGTTGCTCGGTTCTGATGCGGCGATGGTGACGCTGCCGATGTACTCGTCGCCTTTCATGCTGACGAGCACATCGAGGTACTCGATATCGACGCGATCGACGGCGTCTTCGACGGTGCGGTCCGATCGGCCGTCGTCGATGTCGAACAGCACATCACCGGACGCCGAACAGACGCTTCGGATCCGGAGGGTCGGGATCATGTCCTCGTCGTACTCGCCGATCGCCTGGATCGAGGCCGCGCCGGGCAGCACTTCTGACAGGGTGGCGAATGCCATGGCCAGGAGATGGGTCCGAAGGTCTTCGGCCGCGGCGTCGAAGCGCTCACGGGCGGCCCGGTAGTCACGCACCATTTCTGGACTCGGCATCGTGCTCGCTCCTCGCGCTGTCGGGCTCGTCGCCGGATCGTATCGACCGCCTGTGGCGGCGACCGCTCGTCAGTAGCCGAACAGGAACAGGCCGCGCACGTTGGTGTAGTTCGGTTCCTCGAA
>CAYGLH010000496.1:0-1275 GCA_964350535.1 uncultured Ilumatobacteraceae bacterium | reverse complement strand
TGCGAACTCGCGTCGAGGGGTCATGGTTTCGTTCTGGCGGAGTTCGGTCGGCACGAGCAGGATCAGGTAGTGGGCGTGCTCGCAGATGTGGCACTTCCAGAAGTCGAGCAGGTCCATGTTGTTGATCGTTGTCTTGCCGCGTTCGACCTCGATGAGGATGCCGGTGTCGTCGATCGGGAGGAAGTAGTCCGGGCGGAGCGCACTGGTCAGGTAGCCGGCGAACAGTCCTTTCGACTCGTCCTTGAATCCGAGTTCGCGAGCGTGGTCGAGGAACACGCCTTGGATCTCGGCGCTCGATCGACCGGGCAGGTTGGCGAGCGCGATCGCGTTCATCACGTCGGGCTGTTCGAGGTGGCGGTACAGGGCGTTGGCGACCGTGAGCACGGAGGCGTACTCGTTCGTGCCCTCGACGTGCGCTTGCACATAGTCCGCCCGTTCCACGCCATGAGCTCAGCCGATCGAACGTGAGCTCGCAAGTCCGCTTCGCGGATGCCGACTTCGGAGTCGCTTTCCAGGTCACATGCCGATCTCGAGTGACGGTCCTTCGATCGTCGGAACGTGGGGTTCCACAGCAACTTCGGGCTGCGATCGCCGGCGCGGCTCGGGCGCGAGGAGGCCCACCGCGTCGTCGACGACATCGAGTGCCTGCCGCCAGGAGTACCAGGCGTCGTGGCTGTCGGGCGCGGGGCCGACGAGCGTGCGTCCGTCGGTGATGTCGTGTTCCGAGCGGTGGCGTTCCACCTCGACGACGGCCTGCGTCCAGACTCGGCGCTTCTCGGGGTCGCTCGGCCGGCGGCCGAGGGTCTTGGTGATGTAGGTCGGCGGGTCTTGGACGGCTCGGTTCGTCTGTTGTCGGAGTCGTTCGTGGAGCACGTCGCCGATGGCGTCGAGCTCAACCTGCTCGGCTTGGTGGGCCGCGAGGTGGCTGGCGCGGCGCTGTTGGTCCGTGTTCAGCTGGGTGATGCCGCGGTCGAGTCGGCGGACCTCTTGCTGAGCTTGCCGACGTGACTTCACCATCGCGGCGAGGTCCGCCGATCGGTCGGGCGGCGCCTCGTTGAGCACTGATCGGATGCGGTTGCGTTCGGCGACCAGATCGCGCGTGCTCCAGGTGTCGAGCGGGACTGCGGCGAGGCTGTCGAGGGCGAGTTGCTTGTTGCGGCGGCGTTCGAAGCCGGTGGCGAGAAGGTCGAGTGGGTCCTCGGTCTCGACCGATGGAGCGTGCGGGCCGTCCTCGAGTTGGAGGTCGAGCGCTGCCGCTGTGCTGCGCGACATGTA
>CAYGLH010000495.1:0-2363 GCA_964350535.1 uncultured Ilumatobacteraceae bacterium | reverse complement strand
CATCAGCAGCGTGCCTGCGGACCAGCGATGCCGGTACTGGAACTCCGGGCGGGACTGCCATCGGTACAGCTCGAGCAGGAGGTCGCGCGACTCCTCGTTGTCGAGACCATCGATCGAGACGATGTACCCCAGACAGCTGAACACCCCGACCTTGCCCGACTCGGGATGACGGCAGACCAGCGGGTGTCGGTGCGTGGCGTCGGCCTCGTCGGAGTAGATGATGTCCATCGCCCGCTCGTTGTCGGCGTCCGCTTCGCCATACGTTCCCGCTCGGCCGTAGGCGACGCCCGCCGAGTGCACCGCCGTGCGGCCGTCGATGCGTGACCGCAGGTCGTCGGGCATCGCCGCGTAGGCGGCGTGCTGGTCGACGAACAGGGTGTCGCCGCCGACCGGCGGGATGGTGATGCCGTACAAGCACGTCCCCGCCGGCGGGACCCGCTGGAAGCTCCAGTCCGAGTGCCATGCCTCGGCGAACACGGGGGCCGTCTCGTCCGCTGCCCGGTGCACGGCGATGATGTGCTCGCGGCCGGGGATCGGCCGGATGAACGGATCGTCCCCGAACCGACCGAAGTACTGCGTGAAGCGCTCCAGGTCGTCGTCGCTCAGCGACTGGTCGGGGAACGCCAGCACATGGTGTTCCAGCCACGCCTCGCGGATCCGGCGGACGAGTCCGTCGTCGAGGTCGTCCGCCAGATCGGGGCCGCGAACGGTCGCACCACACGCCTCCCCCGACGGTTCCACCGCGAGTTCCATCCCCCCCAGTCTCGCGTGCGGAGCGTCGGGTCGAGCACTACCGAGCAGCATCCGGCTCACACGAGTGTTTGGCAAGCGGTCGGCGCGCATTCCGCGCGACGTCGCGATCGACGTCCTCACCGCCGTCACCTGCGCGCCGATCACCCGCACCATTCGGGACATGCGATCAGGAGTCGACCTCCGCTCCGAGCACGGTCTTCCCGAGGCGGGAGTCAGCAGCTGCGTCAACGTCATCGCCATACCGATCGACGACCTCAACGACGAACCGGTCGGCCACCTCGACGGGTCCACTCGAGCTCCGCTCGATCAGGCGCTGGACAACCTGTACTGAGCCCGCGTTTCGCCGGCGTCTTCGGGGCAGATCCCGGAGCGCACCGGTGCCGTTCCTGAGCGGTGCGAACTGGCCTGAGCGACGCGCGATATGCGCAGCGTCGAGGTGGTCAGGTGATCCGTTCGAAGAGGTACGCGAACGGCGACTTGGTGAAACCGACGCCCCGACCGCTGGCGTGAAGCGATTCCCTGGTCACCTCGACGTCACGCTTGGGCACGAGGTACTCGTCGAGGTTCCGGGTATCCACGGTGTAGCTCCCTGATCTTGACGTGACGACCGCACGAAGGTGGTACCTCGGATCGATCGAGGCCATCGCCGCGTCGCCATGGCTCGGGTTCACGAGCAACGTGCCACCGACTCGTAGATGGCGCGTGCATGCTTCCGAGACGAAGCCCGCGTACAGGGAGATGAGGAGGTCGAATCCGTTCTCGTCGAGGTCGAGCGGATCGGAGTACTCCGCCCTGATGAAGCGAACGGTGCGAGCGTTCGGGTCGACATCGTGCTCCGCGAGGAGCTGCTCGACGCCGGCGTCGTCGTCGAAGAACTGCTGTGCGCGTCGATCGATGTCGACGTAGGTGACTGACGGCCAGACGAACGAGGGCGCGAGGTCGACGTAGCAGCCCGGGTAGAGCACCGTGTCGGCGGCGATGGCTGCAGCGGCGGCCGTGAACAAGCGGTGGCGGTCCCCGTCGTGTTGGTTCTGCTTGTCCCACAACCGACGCGTTCGTTCCTGCACGGCTCGACCATACGCCCGAGGATCACCCCGTTAGTCATGAGCCACTGATCCGAGACTCTGCGACGCACGCACCACGGTCCCCGACGCGCATTTCCGAACGCCCGGCCCGAACGCGGACGTGCCGATACCGGATGCCTCGGACTGGTCTCCGACGTGAACGTTCTGAGCGGTTGACAACTGTTGATAGCAGCGACGAGACTGGGCCTCGTGAGCCGCAACACGATGAGCTTCGCACTCCCGGAGTCGATGCGCGACTACATCGACGCCCGCGTTCGCGACGGCAGCTACGGCAACACGAGCGAGTACCTGCGCGAACTGATCCGCCGCGACCAAGAGGTGCAGGCCGCGGCGAGGCTCCGCGAGTTGATCACCGAAGGGCTCGAGTCCGGTCCCGGGCGTCTCGTCACCGCTGAGGTGATCGCAGAGATGCGAGACCGCGCCTTCGACGACGCGTGACCGCTCCCCACCTCCGCCCGCGGGCCGAACTCGATCTCGTCGAACGAACGCGCTACTACCGTCGCGAGGGCGGCGACGACCTTGGCG
>CAYGLH010000494.1:383-2371 GCA_964350535.1 uncultured Ilumatobacteraceae bacterium | reverse complement strand
CTCGCCGGCATGGACGGCGGCCACAGCGATCGGGTCGAGCCCGAGCAGGCGGACGCCGGCGGTACCGACCGCACCCGCGAGATGGTGCATCGCCAGCGCGGCCGCAGCGCGATGATCGCCACCGGCGGCGGCGACCGCCGCGCCGAGGGCGATCGGCTGGTGCGGCCCCTTCGGCACGCCGGCGAGCAGATCGAGTGCTGGGCCGGGCCAGGCGACTCGGGTCGTGCGCAACACCTGGCGGCCGAATCGCCGACTCGTGGCTGCGAGATGCAGCGACAGGACGCGCGCTTCGTACTCGGCGTCGAGCTCCCCGAACGCAGCCGCGAGATCCTCGCCGTCGTGTCGCGCAACGGCCGCGGCCGACGCTGCGGCGAACGCCGCGTCGGTCACGCCGGTGGTGGCCACCCGACCGCGCAGGTACCGGGCGAGGGTCGGGAGGTCGCGCACATCTCGGGTTCGCACCGCCGCCTCCACACCCGCGGACTGCGCGTGCCCGCCGGTCGGGAAGCGTCCGTCCGCCAGCAACAGCGTCGCCAGTGCGCCGGCATCGACCGGGGTCGGGCCGTCGTGTTGGTCCATCGTCAACCGCCGCTCAGTAGAGGAAGTAGCGCTGGGCCATCGGGAGGTCCTCCGCCGGCTGTTCCGTGACGAGCTCGCCGTCGACGCGCACGGCGAAGGTGTCGGCATCGACCTCGATGCTCGGCGTTGCGTCGTTGAGCGGGAGGTCGGCCTTGCCGAGCTGACGCGTGTCGGCCACCGGCACGAGCGAGCGCTCGACGCGCAGTCGGTCGCCGAGGCCGTCGTCGAGCGCCGCGGGCGTCACCCATGCGACGCTCAGACCGGGGGCCACACCCGGGGCGGCACCGAACATCGGGCGCGGCAGCTCGGGCTGCGGCGTGGGGATCGACGCGTTCGCGTCGCCCATCTGCGCCCAGGCGATCATCCCGCCCTTGACGACGACGTGGGGACGGACCCCGAAGAACGCCGGGTCCCACAGCACGAGGTCGCCGAGCTTGCCGACCTCGACCGACCCGACGTCGCCGGCGAGCCCGTGGGTGATCGCCGGGCAGATCGTGTACTTGGCGACGTAGCGCCGGGCGCGCAGGTTGTCGGCCGGGCCGTCACCCGGGAGGGCGCCGCGCCGTGCCTTCATCACGTGGGCGGTCTGCCACGTGCGGATGACGACCTCGCCGATCCGGCCCATCGCCTGGCTGTCGCTGCCGATCATCGAGATCGCGCCGAGGTCGTGCAGCAGGTCCTCAGCGGCAATCGTGCTCGGCCGGATGCGGCTCTCGGCGAACGCCAGGGCCTCGGGCACCGCCGGGTTGGGGTGGTGGCAGACCATCAGCATGTCGAGGTGCTCGTCGACCGTGTTCACCGTGTGGGGACGCGTCGGGTTGGTCGAGCTGGGCATCACATTCGGGTGCGACGCGACGGTGATGATGTCGGGCGCGTGGCCGCCGCCGGCACCCTCGGTGTGGAACGTGTGGATCGACCGGCCGCCGATCGCCGCCAGCGTGCTCTCGACATAGCCCGCCTCGTTGAGCGTGTCGGTGTGGATCGCCACCTGGACACCGGAGGCGTCGGCGACGCGCAGGCAGGCGTCGATGGCGGCCGGGGTGGTGCCCCAGTCCTCGTGCAGCTTGAAGCCGGACGCACCGGCGCGGAGCTGCTCCCACAGGCCGTCCTCGCTGACGGTGTTGCCCTTCCCCAACAGCGCCACGTTGACCGGCCAGTGGTCGAGGGCCTCCAGCATTCGCTCCAGGTACCAGGCGCCCGTGACCGTGGTCGCCTTCGTGCCCTCCGCCGGTCCGGTGCCGCCACCGATGATCGTGGTGATCCCCGCACTGAGCGCCTCGTCCAACTGTTGCGGCGCGATCAGGTGGACGTGACAGTCGATCGCGCCGGCGGTGAGGATCTTGCCGTTGCCGGCGATCACCTCGGTCGACGGACCGATCACCAGCGCTGGGTCGACACCGTCCATCGTG
>CAYGLH010000494.1:0-373 GCA_964350535.1 uncultured Ilumatobacteraceae bacterium | reverse complement strand
TGCGGCCGTCGCGGACGCCGACGTCGGCCTTCACGACGCCCCAGTGGTCGAGGATGATCGCACCGGTGATCACGAGGTCGGGCGCGCCGTCGGCGCGTGTGAGCGTCGACTGGCCCATCGACTCCCGGATCACCTTGCCCCCGCCGAACACGACCTCGTCGCCGCCTGCGCAGTGGTCCTCGGTGACCTCGATCCAGATGTCGGTGTCGGCCAGACGGACGCGATCGCCGGCCGTCGGCCCGTACAGGGCGCGGTAGCGCTGGCGGGTGATGAAGCTCACGTTTCGCCTCCTGTCGCATCGCCATCCGCGGCGAGGTCGTCGTCGAGGGGTCCGGCGACCTCACCGCGGAGTCCGGCGATGACGCGCGTTCCG
>CAYGLH010000493.1:0-2371 GCA_964350535.1 uncultured Ilumatobacteraceae bacterium | reverse complement strand
GCCGACCGGCAAGTACCTCATCAACATCTGCGGCACCATGAGCTGCGCCCTGCTGGGCGGGCTCGACCTGATGCACCACGCCGAGCACGTGCTCGGCGTGAAGGCCGGCTCGACCACCGACGACGGCCTGATCACGCTGCAGCACGCCGAGTGCCAGGCGGCATGCACCGAGGCGCCGACCCTGCAGGTCAACTACCGCCACCGCTATCGCGTCACCACCGAGGAGTTCGACCAGCTGGTCGACGACCTGCGGGCCGGCACGCTCGCCGCCGAGGTCCCGCCCCACGGCACACTCGGCCGCAACCGCCAGCACATCCCGGCCGACAAGTGGGTCGGCGCGCCCGACCCCGACGACGTGACCGAGGGCCCGGCGTGGATCCAGGTGGAGGTGTCGTGATGGCGTTCCCCAGCCACCCAGGCCGCGGTCGGTCGCTCGCTCGCATCGGAGGGTCCGCGCGATGATTCTCAGCCCGTACCCGTGGGCGCCCGGCTACTACCGGGGCGATCGTCCCGAGATCGTCACCTCGCGGTTCCAGTACGAAGACGGCCACACCCTCGAGCGCTACGAGGCCACCGGGGGCTACGAGGGCCTGCGGGCGGCGCTCGACATGAGCCCCTCGGAGATGTCCGAGGAGGTCAAGAAGTCGACGTTGCTCGGACGTGGCGGCGCCGGCTTCCCCGCGGGCACGAAGTGGGGCTTCACCCCCGAGGGCGTGTGGCCGCGCTATCTCGTGGTCAACGGTGACGAGTCCGAGCCCGGCACGTACAAGGACCGCCTCCTCATGGAGTGCGACCCGCACCAGTTGATCGAGGGCTGCCTCATCGCCTGCTACGCCGCCGGCCTGTCGCAGTGCTTCCTCTACATCCGCGGCGAGATGGCCCTGGCCCACGAGCGCGTCGCCAAAGCACTCGACGACGCCTACGCCGCCGGGTACGTCGGCAAGAACATCCTCGGCACCGACTTCAGCGTCGACATCGTGTTCCACTGGGGCGCCGGCGCGTACGTGGTGGGCGAGGAGACCGCGCTGATCGAGTCGCTCGAGGGCGAGCGCGGCATGCCCCGCCTCAAGCCGCCGTACTTCCCTGCGGCGATCGGCCTGTACGGGCAGCCGACGATCGTCAACAACGTCGAGACGCTGTCGAACCTCCCGTTCATCGCCAAGGAGGGTTCGGCGGCGTACACCGCGATCGGCACCCCGACGAGCCCGGGCACCCGGATGATCGCGGTGTCGGGCCACGTCCGGCGCCCCGGCGTCTACGAGATCGTCAACGGCTCCACCACGTTCCGTGACCTGCTCTACGGCGAGGAGTTCGCCCAAGGCATCCGCGACGGCAATGAGCTGAAGGCCTTCGTGCCGGGCGGTGGGTCGGCACCGTGGTTCGTCGCCGACCAGCTCGACATCCCCTTCGAGGGACGCGAGGCCGGCAATGCCGGCTCGATGCTCGGGTCGGGCGCCGTGATGGTGATGGACGACACCACCAACATCCCCGAGGCGGCGTTGTCGCTCGTGCGTTTCTATGCCCACGAGTCGTGCGGCAAGTGCGTGCCGTGCCGCGAGGGTGGCACCTGGCTGTACCGCCTGGTCGAGCGCGTCGTCGCCGGCCGCGGCACCGACGCCGACCTGCGCACGATCCTCGAGGTGGGCGAGTCGATCTGTCCGGGCGACATGCCCCACGCTTCGAGCGAGCGGCTGGGCCTCGATGCCGTGCCGTTCCCGTACAAGATGACGACCATCTGCTTCGTCGGACCGTCCGCATACGTGCCGATCCACTCGGCGCTGACCCTGTTCCCCGAGGAGTTCGAGGCGGTCGTCACGGCTGAACCGGTGCGCCGCTCGATCCCCGTCGCCGTAGGAGCCCCCGAGTGAGCGAGGAACCGGACACCACCCCCGACGCCGGCGAGGAGGAGGTCGAGACTCCGCCGTCGGCCGACGAGTCCACCGACAGCGCGGAGGCGGCCGATCCCGACGCCGCCGAGGGTGCCGAGGAGGCACCGGAAGACGTCGATCCCGAGGCGTCCGAGCCCGAGCCCGAGCCCGACCCGGACGCGGTGACCGTCACGATCAACGGCGAGGCGGTGGCGGCGCGCAAGGGCGAGATGGTGATCGCCGCCGCGCTCCGCAACGACGACTACATCCCGCACTTCTGCTACCACCCGCGCATGGACCCGGTGGGCATGTGCCGCCAGTGCTTCGTCGAGGTCGAGGGGCCGCGCGGCCCGATGATGGTGGTGTCGTGCATGACGCCGGTCGCCGACGGCCAGGTCGTGCGCACCGACACCGATCAGGTCAAGCGGGCGCAGGAGGGCATGCTCGAGCTGCTGCTCGCCAACCACCCCCTCGACTGCCCGGTCTGCGACAAGGGCGGCGAG
>CAYGLH010000492.1:2151-2391 GCA_964350535.1 uncultured Ilumatobacteraceae bacterium | reverse complement strand
TCCGGATTCCTCCGTCGATACGAGCACCCGCATGAATGCTCCCGAGAACCAGACGTCGCGTGTGCCCTGTTCTGCCATTGCCATCGCCCCTGTGCGTGGTGAGTCCGCCGATCGGACCGTCCGCTGACCAACATACGCACGACGGTCGCCGTTGGCAAGACACTTTCTCACGATGAGATGAAGTATCATCTCGGCATGGCAGAACGTCAGGGGCAGAAGGCGCGGACGCGAGCGGCGATC
>CAYGLH010000492.1:0-2141 GCA_964350535.1 uncultured Ilumatobacteraceae bacterium | reverse complement strand
GCCGCAGGGGTGTCGCGCGCCACGATCTATCGCTACTTCAGCAACGCCGACGAGATCGCGTGGGCCGTCATGAGCGACCGGCTCGAGTTCGACACCCTCGACGAGGTTCGCGACGCAGGGCCCGGACTGGTCCAGCGCATGCTCACCGCCGAACGGGTCGTCGACGACTATCTCTTCGCCAATGCCGACGGTGCTCGCAGGTGGGAGGTCGGCACGCTGCAGCGCAAGCTCGACGGCCACGGCTACGACGAGGACCGACCGACGCGCCGGCTGCGATTCATCGACACGGCGTTGGAACATGGTGCGGAGGGAGTCGACCACGAGCGGGTCGAGATGCTCCGCGACGCGCTCACGATGGTGATCGGTACCGAGGCGATGATCTCGCTGCTGGACAGCGCACGACTTCCCGAGGAGCGCGCCCGCGCCGTCCAGCGCTGGGCGGTCCAGGTGCTGGTCGAGGCGGCGCTCAGGCCGCCGGGAGCAGGCGCGCCAGGTGGAGGTGGTTGACCACCGCCCGCAGCACCATCCAGACCGTCAGCGCGCCCCAGATGCCGACGATCCCGAGGCCGGGGAACGCCAGCACGAGTGCCGCCAGCGGGATCACGGCGAGCAGGTAGCCGAACGCCGCACGGCCGAGGAAGCGGTAGTCGCCGGCGCCGATGAAGACGCCGTCGTAGGCGAACGCGACGGCGCCGGGCAGCATCAGGACGGCGAGCATGATCAGTCCGACGGTCGCCCGCGACACCACCGCCGGGTCGCCCGAGAACGCCCGTGCCAGCAGCGGGGCCGACAGCGCGAGGAGCGCTCCCACCGCTACGCCGACGACGACCGAGAGCACGACGACCCTGGTTGCGGTGTGGCGTGCGCCGCCCGGGTCGTCGCGACCCAGTTCGTCGGCGACGAGGGTCTGGGCCGGCACCGCCACGGCGTCGAGGGTGAGCGCCAGGAAGAAGAACATCGACACGCAGACCTGATGGGCGGCGAGCGTGGCGTCGTCGATGCGGGCGGCCACAGCCGTCGACCCGGTGAACACCGCCAGCATCGAGCCGACGCGCAGGAGGAGATGGCTCCCGGCGCTCGCCAGCGGTCGCATCCGCTCCCAGTCGGGTCGCAACGACGCGGCGGGTGCCAGGCTGCGGCGGATCGCCACCAGGAACCCGACGCCTGCGCCCGCTTGTGCGACCACCGTCGACCAGGCAGCGCCGGCCACGCCCATCCCCATCCCGAGCACGAGCACCAGCTCGAGGACCAGGTTGACCACGTTCGACACGACGAGCACCACGAGCGGGGTGCGGTAGTCGCTGGCACCACGGAGCACACCCTGGGCCGCAAGGGCGATCAGCACGAACGGGATGCCGAACGCCGAGATCCGGAGGTACTCGACGGAGTGCCGCAGCACGGCGCCGTCCGCACCGAGCACGATCGCCAGCGGCCGGGCGGCGAGCACCAACGCCGGAACGGCGACGATGCCGACGATCACCGAGATCCACATCGCCTGGACGCCGGTCTGGGCCGCTTCGACCCGCCGTCCGGCCCCGAGATGCCGGGCCACTTGCTCGGTCGTGCCGTACGCCAGGAAGTTCGACCCACCGACGATCAGCCCCAACACCGACACGGCGACGGCGAGTCCGGCGAGCTCGTCGGTGCCGACCCGACCGATGATCGCCGTGTCGACCAGCCGGTACAGCGGCTCGACGGCGAGCGCGCCCAGGGCCGGGACGGCCAGACCGACGATGCGCCGGTCGGTCGTCGAGAGCGCCCACCGCCGCCGGCGTCCGGCGGTCGGCGACCTGCTCACCTCCGGCGGGCGATCGGCCGACGCGTCACTGGGGGACCAGACCGATCGCGTCGTAGGCGCGTGCGACCGTGGCGCCCGCCACCTCGCGAGCCTTGGCCGACCCGATGGAGAGCAGACGAGCCAGCTCCCCGCGGTCTTCGAGCAGCTCGAGGTAGCGGGTGCGGATCGGATCGAGTGCAGCGACGACCGCCTCGCCCGTGGCCACCTTCAGCTTGCCGTACTGGTCGTAGTCGCCCGCCACTGCGTCGGGCGTACGGCCGGTGATCGCCGCGTGCCTCTCCAGCAGGTTCGACACCCCCGGCTTGTCGGCCGGATCGAACCGGACGGCATCCGGACCGCTGTC
>CAYGLH010000491.1:0-2404 GCA_964350535.1 uncultured Ilumatobacteraceae bacterium | reverse complement strand
CGCCCCTTCGACACGTGGTCGAGCGTGGTGACGGTCTTCGCCAGCACCGCCGGGTGGCGGTAGGTGTTGCCCGTGACGAGCGTCGACAGCTGCACGCTCGTCGTGTGCTGCGCGAGGGCGGCGAGCATCGTGTAGCACTCGAACATCGGGTCGTCGGGATCGCCGATTCCGGGCAGCTGGTAGAAGTGGTCCATCACGAGCACGCGGTCGAACCCGCTGCGCTCGGCGGCCTGCGCCTGCGCCACCACCTTGTCGAAGATCTCGTTCGGCTGCGTGTCCGGGTAGGTGAAGTTGGGGATCTGATAACCGAGGCGGGTCATGCGTCGATCCTTCCAGATGTCCGGTGGGGGTCGGCGCAGCAGGGGTTCACGACGTTGCCGCACTAGCCTGTCGCCCGTGTCCGATGCGCCCGCCTCGTCGCCGCTGCTCGCGCTGCCGTCGATGGATCGCGATCGGTCGCGCATCGAGCAGGCGATGCGCGACGCGGTGGTCACGCCGGACGCCTACCTCAACGAGTTGGCGTCGCATCTGATCATCGCCGGGGGCAAGCGGCTCCGGCCTGCGCTGTCGGTCGTGGCGGCCCAGCTCGAGGGTGCGGCTGCGGCGCACGACGTGATCCGCGGCGGGGTCGCCTGCGAGCTGGTGCACCTCGGATCGCTCTACCACGACGACGTGATGGACGAGGCCAACACACGGCGCGGCGTCGAGACGGTCAACGCCAAGTGGGGCAACCTGCAGGCGATCGTCGCCGGCGACTTCCTGCTCGCCAGGGCCTCGGAGATCGCCGCCTCGCTCGGCACCGAGGTCGCCGGGCTGCTGGCCCGCACGATCGGATGGCTGTGCGAAGGCCAGATCGCCGAGCTGCGCCACACCTACGACGTCGACCGGCCCGAGTCCAGCTACTTCGCCTCGATCCATGGCAAGACGGCCTCGCTCTACGGCACCTCCGCCCGCGTCGGCGCGATCGTGTCGGGTGCCGGCGACAAGGAGGCGGTCACCGAGTTCGGCAACGCGTTCGGCATGGTCTTCCAGATCGTCGACGACATCCTCGACATCACCGCCACCGACGAGCAGCTCGGCCAGCCCGCCGGTCACGACATGGTCGAGGGCGTCTACACGTTGCCCGTGTTGCGCACCCTCGCGGAGGGTGGCCCGGCTGCCGACGAGTTGCGCTCGCTGCTGGGCGTTCCACTCGACGACGCCGCCAAGGACAAGGCGCTCGCCATCGTCCGCAGCAACGGCGGCGTCGACTCGGCCATCGCCACCGCGGAGGAATACGTCGGACGTGCCGAGGCGGCGTGCGACGGGTTCCCGGAGTCGCCTGCCACCGCCGCCTTCCGGTCGGCGCCGGCCGCGCTGCTCGAGTCGGTCTCCCTCCCGGTCTGACCGCGCCAGGTCGGCGCCTCGTCAGGCAGCAACGGTCACGACGAGCGCCGCTCGCGGCTGCTCAGTCGATCGGCCACTGCACCTCGGTGCGCAGCTCCGCTGGTGCCACCTGTGTGGGGTCGTCGAGGTAGCGCTCCCGCGGCGGACCTGCCGGCGAGTGGCCGTGGTCGGACATCCAGCTCGTCAGCACGTGGTACGCCGGGGCGATCTCGTCGTACGGCCCGGTGTGGATCACCGAGGCGACCGTCGTCCCGGGGACGACACGGCAGGCGACGTCGTCGGCGAGGTCCAGCTCGGTGGCGATCGGGATGCACATCTCGATGTCGCCGTCGGTCTCGTCGTCGATGACGTCGTGGTACACGATGAAGGGCATGCCGGTGGGCTGCCCGCCCGCGGTCATCACCGCTCCGAACAGCTGCGGGAACCCCTCCTGGATGACGCCGCCGATCGACGCGAAGTCGGTGGTTCGGCGCACTCCGGCGACGAGCTCGTCGGCGATGGTCGTGGTGGTCACGGTGTAGGGCACGATCGATGCTTCTCCTGTGATGAGTCGGCTGATGAAGGCGAGCCGCCGGCGCTGCTCCTCGATCGAGTCGGCGAGCCGCCGGCGATGGATGTCGAGCGTCTTCGCCGCCACCTCGGGATCATCGGCGGCGAGCACGTCGCGGATCTCCTCGAGTGGCAAGTCGAGCGAGCGCAGCGCGCGGATCGCCTCGGCGTCGTTGGCCTGCCCGAGGTGGTAGTAGCGGTAGCTGGTGGCGTCGTCGACCGCGGCCGGGCGGAGCAGGCCGATCTCGTCGTAGTGGCGCAACGCCTTGATCGACAGGCGAGTCATCGCCGAGAAGCGCCCGATCGGCACGAGGGGATCCATGCGGTCCAGCTTGCAGTCTCCCCCGACGGGAGAGTCAAGCGCGGCCGCGACGAGCCGGTTCGGCCCGGCCGGGGTGCAGGTCCGTCGCGGTCCGATGAGGCATGCTGGCCGTCATGCACGTGGTGATCGTCGGCGCCGGCGAGGTCG
>CAYGLH010000490.1:588-2414 GCA_964350535.1 uncultured Ilumatobacteraceae bacterium | reverse complement strand
TTCGTGAGCGCCATCTCGTGTCGGCGGACCTTCGCGACGCCGTTCTCCGCGAGCTCAACGATCGAGGGATTCAGGCAACCTTCCACTATGTCCCGCTGCACTCGTCCCCGGCCGGGCGCAGGTTCACGGACCGCCCCACCGAGTGCCCGGTGACCGACGACATCAGCGGACGGCTACTGCGACTGCCCTTCTACAACGACTTGACGGCTGCCGATCAGGAGCTCGTCGTGGGTGAGTTCGTTCGGGCGCTGGAGAGCGCCGCACGGCTCGAATGACGCAACCCGTGGTGCAGATCGAGCAGCGCACCCGCCGGTTCCCGCTCGTCGTCGTCGCCGCAGCGATCACCGGGCTCGAAGGAGTCCTCGCGCTGATCATCGCTCAGCGCAACCTGCCAGTTGCCGACTTCGTGCCGCTCGGACAGCTGTGGACCATCTGGGCTGTCACCGCGGCCTCGGTCACGTATGCCTTCCAACAGTGGGCGGCGTCCCACGATGTGCGGATCAGCGACATCCTCAGTGTCTCCGGTCGGAGCTCGGTCGGCATGGCGATGCTGGCGATCAGCGGCGTCGTTCTGCTCTCGACGATCATCGCCGGCGAACGACTTTCCTCCACCCCGTCAATGTGGTGGCCGATCTTCGCCGCCGTCATCCCGTTCGGGACGATGGCGACGGGCATCACCCGGGGCCATCTGGCGCGCCTCGGATCTCGGCGCCGTCTGGCCTTCGTCATCGCTGGGGAGAACGGGATCCGGCTCGCGGGCACCATCATCCTGGTCGCGCTCGACGCGTCAGCGACCTGGTACGGCGTGGTGCTACTCGCCGGATTCCTGATTGCCCTCACACCGCCGGGCGACCGCCGACCCCACGGCGGTCCGACGAGGTTGTCCGCGCCGTCACAACTGTTGGCGGCCGGACTCGTCGGGCTCTGCTCGCACGCCTTCCTGTTCGGCTCGCCGATCGTGCTCGCGCTCGCAGGAGGCTCGCCGGAGAACGTCGCCCGGCTATTCCTCGTGCTGGCCAGCACGCGTGCGCCGTTCATTCTGCTCCAAGGCATCGTCCCGCAGTTCGCCGCAGCGGTCGCCAGCGACCCGCCGCGGATCTCCCGCCGCCAGCTGCAACAGCTGCTGACGATGGTGTGCACGGTCGGCGCAGCAGCAGCATTCCTCGTGGGCGCGGTGCTCGGGGATCCAATCGTCGGGCGCGTGTTCGATCTCCTCGGAGAGGTCGACGCCGTCGTCTACGGTCTGATCGCGGCGTCGTCCTTGATCTCGGCATGCCTCCTGCTGTGCGCGGTGGTCATCGTCGCGGATGGCCATCTGGGGCGGCTGGCGCTGACGTGGACCCTCCCGATCCTCGGCACCGTCGTGCTTGCCGCGCTGCAGGTGCTCGACACGCTGCCGGCCATGGCCATCTGGTTGCTCGTCGGTCACAGTATGGTTGCAGCTTCGCTCCTACCGGCGCTCCGCGGCAGACGCGTGAGCCCGCAGCTTTCCTCCTGAACGATGCGCTCCGCACCTCGACCACGACTCGACGAACATCCACCGTCGTCGACCAGCTGCCCTGACCTATCGGTGGTCGTGCCCTGCTACCGGGCCGCCAAGAGCCTCGGGGAGCTCACAACGGGCATCCGAGCGGCTGCCCAGGCGTTGGACATGTCGCTCGAGATCATCCTCGTCAACGACTCGTCACCCGACGACACGTGGCTGGTCATCTCTGACCTCGCCGCGGAGCACTCGGACATCCGCGGAGTCGACCTGCTCCACAACCACGGTCAGCCGACGGCCACGATGTGCGGGCTGAGCATTGCCGGGGGCGAATTCGTCGCGA
>CAYGLH010000490.1:0-578 GCA_964350535.1 uncultured Ilumatobacteraceae bacterium | reverse complement strand
GGACGCATTGCGGTCCGAACCGGACCTCGACGCCGTGGTCGCCACATGGCCACTCCGGCGGAGCCGGAGTCGCGACATCGGCTCGTGGATACACGCAACAGCCGACCGAATCGCGTGGGGGACGCCACGCGGGTTCCGCCACACGGCGTTCCGGGTGATGCGTGCGCCGGTGTGCAGGGCGGTCGTCGAGCACCAGACCCGGTCGCCGGTCGTCGGACCGATGCTCTATCGGGTGACCCGACACATTCGCAATGTCGAAGTGGTCCACGGCGATCGCCGCCACGGCGAGTCCGGCTTCACGGTGCGCGAGGGCATGAGCCGCGTGGTGCTCAACTTCACCAGCGGCTCTACCGCACCGCTGAAGGCGATCAGCGCCCTGGGCCTGGTGCTCGCCGTCGTCGCCTTCGCCGTCGGAGGCGTCCTGCTGCTGCGATGGGTCTTGGGCGCTGACTCACCGAGCGGCTGGCTGTCGGTGATGCTGGCAACGATCTTCGTCGGCGGTACCAACCTCCTGGCGTTCGGGATCGTCGGCAGCTACATCGACATCATCGTCCGCGAAGTCCGTCAGCCGCCTCGAT
>CAYGLH010000489.1:0-2414 GCA_964350535.1 uncultured Ilumatobacteraceae bacterium | reverse complement strand
GTCCGCCGGCGGTGCAGCGGCCGGGGCACCACCCGAACCGTTGGAGAGGAGCGTTCCATGTCGGAACCCGTCGTCACCATGAAGCAGCTGCTGGAGGCCCGAGTCCACTTCGGCCACCAGACCCGGCGCTGGAACCCGAAGATGAAGCGCTTCATCTTCGGTGAGCGCAACGGCATCTACATCATCGACCTCGAGCAGACGCTCGGTCGGGTGGACAACGCCTACGGGTTCGTCCGCGACCTCGTCGCCAAGGACGGCACGATCCTCTTCGTCGGCACCAAGAAGCAGGCGCAGGACCCCGTGCGCAGCTACGCCGAGAAGTGCGGCATGCCCTTCGTCAACGAGCGCTGGCTCGGCGGCATGCTCACCAACTTCGAGACGATCTCGAAGCGCGTGTCGAAGATGCTCGACTACGAGCGCATGCAGCAGTCGGGCGAGTTCGACGTGATGATCAAGAAGGAGGCGCTGCTGCTCGAGCGAGAGCTGACCAAGCTGCAGCGCAACCTCGGCGGTCTGCGCAGCCTGAAGAAGCTGCCCGACGCCATCTTCGTGCTCGACACGAACAAGGAGCACATCGCCGTCACCGAGGCCAACAAGCTCGGCATCCCGGTGGTGGCCGTGGTCGACACCAACGTCGATCCCGAGCTCGTCCAGTACCCGATCCCGGGCAACGACGATGCGATCCGTTCGAACAGCCTCTTCGCCCGCGTCATCGCCGACGCCGTCGAGGAGGGTCGCTACATCGCCAACAAGCGCAACCCGGCCCCGAGCCGCGCAGCGCCGAGGAAGAGGCGGCGTTCGAGGCCTCCCAGGCTGCTGCCCGCGCCGCGGCGGCGCAGGCACAGGCCGACCGCGACGCCCGCCTCGCCGCCGCCAAGGCGACGCCCGCCCCGGCCGCCGAGACGCCGGCACCGGCCGAGGCCGTCACCGCTGCTCCCGCCGCCGAGACGACCGCGCCCGAGGCGCCCGCCGCCGAGGCCGCTCCGGCCGCGCCCGCTGAGCCGGCACCGGCTGCCGACGCGGCACCCGCCGACACCCCCTCCACCACCGACAGCACGGAAGGCTGACCCCCAATGGCATTCACCGCAAAGGACGTCAAGGCGCTGCGCGACGTGACCGGCGCCGGGATGATGGATTCGAAGAAGGCGCTCGAGGCGACCGACGGCGACGTCGAGGCCGCCAAGCAGTACCTCCGTGAGAAGGGGCTGGCCGCCAGCGCCAAGCGTGAGGACCGCGAGGCCTCCCAGGGCGTCGTCAGCCTGGTCGTCGACGGCAACGTCGGCGCCATCGTCGAGCTGAAGAGCGAGACCGACTTCGTCGCCGGGTCCGACCAGTTCAAGGCCGAGGCCGACACGCTCGCCGAGCTCGTCGCCGCCAAGGGCACCGAGGCCGTCGCCGAACGGCAGGACGAGCTCGAGGAGATCAAGGTCACGCTGAAGGAGAACATCGGCCTCGGCGACGTGGTGCGCATCGAGGCCGCCGACGGCAACGTGCTCGGGACCTACCAGCACATCCAGGGCGGCCGCGGCGTCAACGCCGTGCTCGTCGAGATCGCCGGCGGCGACGCGCAGCTGGCCCACGACGTGGCCGTGCACATCGCCTTCGCCCGGCCGAAGTACCTCACGCGCGACGACGTCCCCGCCGACGTCGTGGCGGCCGAGCGCGACACGCTGCTCGAGATCACCAAGAACGAGGGCAAGCCCGAAGCCGCCTGGGACAAGATCGTCGACGGTCGCCTCAACGGCTTCTACAAGGACGTCGCCCTGCTCGATCAGCCCTACGCCAAGGACGACAAGCAGTCGGTGAGCCAGTTCATCGGTGGCGCCTCGATCGTCCGCTACGCGCAGGTCGAGATCGGCTGACCGACCGGCCTCGGCCGGAACGCACCTGGTGCTTTCCCGGCGCCGTCGTCCGTCAAGTACGGTCGGCGGCGCCGAGTCGCGTCTGCGCACGGGATGGTGCGGGGACCGGTTCGGTTCATCACCGTTGGCGGGCCAGTTGGAGAAGGATCAGGCGGAACCGAGATGAGCGACGAGTCAGTCGAACGGAGCACCAGACGACCGAGCTGGAAGCGGATCGTCTTCAAGCCTTCGGGTGAGGCACTGGCCGGTGAGTCCGGCTCGGGCCTCGACGGAGCGACCATCGAGTCCACCGCTCGCGAGATCATCGACCTGCGCGAGAACCTCGGCGTCGATGTCGCGGTCGTGGTCGGTGGCGGCAACTTCTGGCGCGGTCGCACGGGCTCGCTGTCGGGGATGGACGCCACGCAGTCCGACCACATCGGCATGCTCGGCACGGTGGTGAACGCGGTGGCGCTCCAGGACGCCGTGGAGCGATTGGGCCAGGACACGAGGGTGCAGTCCGCCATCGAGATGCAGCGCATCGCCGAGCCGTACATCCGCCGGCGCGCCGTC
>CAYGLH010000488.1:0-2424 GCA_964350535.1 uncultured Ilumatobacteraceae bacterium | reverse complement strand
TCGCTGGAGAGCAGACACCAAGCGACGCCACGGATCGCTACCTCGACCGAGGTAACGATCGAGTTGCCGCCGCATAACCTCCTCTGCAGCCGGGATCTTGAACTCGCGGAACGCATCAATTTCCCGCCGTATCTCGTCCTGAAACTCACGCCGGGCGAGCGATGCGGCTCCGGTACGGATCTTCTGCATTACGCGTGTAAACTCAGATTCTGCGTTCATGATATCCATTCTACCACGAACGCATGTTGTCCGACTACGTCACCGCCCCACCTCGTCCCGAAGAGGTCACCTTCATGGTAATCGTTCACCCCCGTCCTTGACATTACTTCGAGCCTGGATAACGGCTGGATCCCGTGGCTCGCCTCTTTGGTCGATGAACACCATGTGGGAACCGAGACCGACGCTGACGACCTTCCGTATCCAGCCTCAGATCGGGCACCGAGACAACGCGCTCGACACACGCGAACGGTTGCACGCTCTTCGCCCGCAGATGAGGCGGGCTCCCCCCCCGGCGAACGGTTACAATGGCAGCGCGCTGAAGAAGCGGACACAGGGTCATTGAGTCACGGCGTCCCTGATTCCAACTCGCACCCCGACACCGAACTCTTGGGGCTGTGTGCCGGAAGTTCGGTCAACTCACCGCGGAGTCGCAACAACGTTAAACCATTCAGTGTCACCACTAGGGAGACCCCCATGTCGGCAGCAATCGCAGTCCAGAGCGAAGTGTATCCGACGGCGGCGAGCAGCACGAAGGTGCACTTCGCGACAATCGAGAGCGCGACATTGACCCGCACGGTGCGCATTGTCGTTCGCGCGTGTTGGATGAGCCAAGGGACTTTCCGTAGATCGTCGGCCATCAGCGCGACATCCGCCGTTTCAATGGCAGCGTCCGATCCGGCCGCTCCCATCGCGATCCCCACGGACGCTCGCGCCAGCGCCGGAGCGTCGTTGACGCCGTCACCGACCATCGCAACCTCGCCGACGTCATCGAGGAGTCCCTCGATCGCCGTCACCTTGTCGTGGGGTAGCAGTTCTGCCCGGAAGTCGTGGATGCCACACTGCGCACCGACGGCTTCTGCCGTCTCCCGGTTGTCACCGGTCAGCAGCGAGATGTGCTCGACACCGATCGTCCTCATGCTCTCGATGGCGGCCGTAGACTCGGGACGGAGTCCATCGGCCAGCGCGATCATCCCCAGGACCCCGTCGTCCGTCCCCAGGATGACTACGCTTCGGCCGCCCTGAGCCAGACGCTCGAGTTCCTCGTGGAGCTCCGGTGTCTCCAGGTCGAGTTCTTCGACGAAGGGGTGGGAGCCGATCCACAGTGATCGCGTGCGTCCATCTTCCGATCGAACGTTGCCTCGGGCACCCTTCCCAGGTATCGCGATGAAGTCTGTGGCCGGCGACACCGCCAAGCCGCGTTGCTCGGCGGCGAGCACGATCGCACTCGCGAGCGGATGCTCGCTCCGGGCCTCGACACCTGCCGACAAGACCAGGACCTCCTCCTCGCTACCCGAGACTGCGACCACTTCCGCGACGCGCGGGCGGCCTTCTGAGATGGTTCCCGTCTTGTCGAGCGCAACTCCTCGAATTCGTGCAAGAGTCTCAAGATGGCTCGCCCCCTTGACGAGAACGCCGTTTCGCGCGGAAGCCGCCAACGCTGACACGAGAGTGACCGGTGTCGAGATCACCAGCGCACACGGGCACGAGACAACGAGTATCGTCGGCGTGTAGACGGCAGCGAAGCGATCGACCCACCGTTCGACGGGAGCCCTCTGTGTACGGGCCTCCGCGATCAGCCGAACCACGCGGGCGAGAACTGTGTCTCCAGCCATCTGCGTTGACTCCACGGTGAGCGCGCCCTCCCCGTTGATCGTCCCAGCGAACACCTCGGACGACACCGACTTCGCGACCGGCAGGCTCTCCCCCGTGATCGGGGCCTCATCCACCCGGGATGTTCCCTCGAGAACCGTACCGTCGAGAGGTATCCGCTCGCCCGGCCTTACGACGAACCGCGCGCCTACGGGAACGCGGTCAGGAGGTGCGCTCTCCTCCACCCCGTTCTCGTCCACTACACGGACGAGGTCGGGCGTCAGTCTCAGGATCGCGTCGATCGCGTGTCGCGCTCGATCAGCACTCCAGCCGTCGATCGTGAGGGACAGAGCGAACAGGAATGAGACGGCCGCGCCTTCAAGCCACTCCCCGATGACGAGCGCCCCAACCACTGCGACCGTCATGAGGAGGTTCATGTCGGGGCGAAGTCGTCGCAGCGCGCCCCAAGCGCGCGGAAGAACGTATCTGTACGCGATGGCGATCGTGACGGCGTACAGCGAGCGCGCAGCCCATCCCACGACGTGGCCGTTGTGGCGCAAGCCGAGCGCGGCCAGGAGGCCATCGCCTTGAACCGCATCGACGACGACGCCGGCT
>CAYGLH010000487.1:0-2430 GCA_964350535.1 uncultured Ilumatobacteraceae bacterium | reverse complement strand
AGTGGATGAAGTTGCCCTCGCGGCGAGACCGGGCGATTCCTGCGAGCCGCAGCTTGCCGAGATGCTGGGAGACCGTCGCCGGTGACTTGTCGACGCGAGCGGCGATCTCGTTGACGCTGAGCTCTGCGTCGCGTAGATGCCAGACGATCCTCAGGCGGGTCGGGTCGGCCAGAAGGGAGAACGTCTGAGCCGCGAGGTCGAGCCGAGATCCATCAGGCGCCATCGAGGCCGCGTCGTCGACTCGCCTGCGCGGAGCGGCAGCGGGATTGTGTCCGATGCGGCAAGCCTAGGAGGTCGAGGCAGGTCGACGAGCGAGCGTGTGCGCGGACGGCTTCCATCGCAGGAGTCTCATCCCGTTCAGCGCGACGATCGCACTCGACCCCTCGTGACCAAGAACCCCCAGAATCAGTGGCAACCGACCGAGGAGGTCGAGCGTTACGAGGGCGACGATGACGGCCAGCGCAAAGACGAGGTTGGCATGCACGATCCGCCGGCAACGCCGGGCGAGCCCGATGACGTCGGGGAGCCGGTGCAGGTTGTCGTCCATGATGATCACGTCGGCGGCGTCGATGGCGAGCGCCGAGCCTCCCTGGGCGAGGCTGACGCCGACCCCCGCCGTGGCGAGCGCGGCGGCGTCGTTGACACCGTCGCCGACGTAGACGACTCGCTGGCCACTCGGATCGATCTGTCGAATCGCGGCCACCTTGTCGTCGGCCATCAGCCCGTGGCTACGTCGGGCGACACCGGTCGCGTCCCCGACGGCGGCCGCAGCGGCGGCGTGATCACCGGTGAGCAACCATGTCTCGCCGACGCCACCACCGCTGAGACATGAGATCGTGCACGCGGCCTCGTCGCGGACGCGATCGGCGAGCTCGATGAAGCCGCAGAGGTTGCCGTCGACCTCCACGCCGACGACGTTGGCGCCGGGTGCGAGCTCCCCGAGAAG
The DNA here is from genome assembly GCA_964350535.1 of uncultured Ilumatobacteraceae bacterium. Taxonomy (GTDB): domain Bacteria; phylum Actinomycetota; class Acidimicrobiia; order Acidimicrobiales; family Ilumatobacteraceae; genus CAYGLH01. Next base: position 1,484 of record CAYGLH010000487.1, on the reverse strand, counting down.
GGCGGCGCCTCCGACCCGGACCCGCATGCCGTCGACGGTCGCGGCGGCGCCTCGCGACGGGATCAGCTCGACATCGCTGGCCGTCGGCAGGCCGAGGTCGCGGTCGCCCGCGGCAGCGACGATGGCGCGGCCGATCGGGTGCTCGCTCCACTGCTCCGTCGCGGCGGCGAGCGCGAGGATGCGGTCGACATCGAAGTCGTGCCGTCGGTCCTCGGAGGGCGTGATCGCAAGGACGGTCGGCGCACCCACCGTGAGCGTGCCGGGCTTGTCGAACGCTGCCACGTCGACGGTGGCGAGGCGCTCGAGGGCTGCGCCTCCTCGAATGAGCACCCTGTGTCGGGCGGCCGCCGCCAGCGCGGAGAGTGTTGCCGGCATGGTGGCCAGCACGACGGCGCACGGCGAGGCGACCACCAGGAACGTCATCGTGCGGATGACGGTCTCGTCGAGCGTCCACCCCCACCACCATGGTCCGACGAGGACGAGCAGCAACGCGGCCACGATGACGCCGAGCGAGTAGCGCTGTTCGAACCGCTCGATGAACAGCTGGGTCGGGGGCTGCTGCTCGATCGCCTCGTCGACCGCCGCAGCGAGGCGGGCGAGTGTGCTGTCGGCGGCGGGAACGGTCACCTCCACCACCAGTGCGCCTTCGGAGACGGTCGACCCTGCGAGCACGGCACGCCCCGCAACCTTGCGGCGTGGTAGCGGCTCGCCCGTGAGCGAGGACTCGTCGACCGCGGCTTCGCCCTCCACGACGACACCGTCGGTTGGCAGACGACTGCCAGGACGAGCGAGCACGCGATCGCCGACCGCCAGGTCGTCGACCGCGACGACGACCGGCCGACCGACGGCGTCGATGCGTTCGGCCGACTCCGGCGAATCGACCAGCAGCGCACGCACTCCCGCCGCGGTCCGCTCTGTCGCTGCATTCTCGAGCGCACCGGTGGTCGCGAAGATCAAGATCAGCAGGGAGGCGTCGCGCCATTGACCCAGCGCCGCAGCGGCGATCGCCGCCACGACCATCAGCAGGTCGACGTCCAGGCGGCGGTCGAGCAGCGCCTCCACGCCATCACGCCCGGGGCCCCACCCACCGAGGACGATGCCGACCCCGTACGCAACGACCGCCAGCGCCGAAGCACCCAGGGCATCGAGCACCAATCCGCCGGCGAAGCCGACTGCGGCGGCCACGACCGCGCCGTTCCCACCCGTGCACGCAACCCAGGCGCGAGCCGCGATCGGCATGTCGGGGGAGGCCATCGAGCACGACGCTACCCCTATTTCGGTATGAGCGCATATACCGAGATGGACGGGACGCTCCCGCGGCTGCGGTCACGCCGCAGGAGCGTCCCGTTCGATCGTCAGCCGTTGGCGACGGTGACGAACCCGGGCACGAACTCGAGGTCGATGGTGTCCTCCACCGTCAGCGTGTCGCCGACGGCGACCTCGATGACCTGCGACGTCGCCGGATCGTTCACGTAGACGTGGTC
>CAYGLH010000486.1:0-2438 GCA_964350535.1 uncultured Ilumatobacteraceae bacterium | reverse complement strand
AGCCCGTCGAGGATCAACCACACGCCGAACAGCACGAACGTCGCGGCGGCACCGATCTTCACGACACGCTCGGGGAGCCTGGCGCCGAGTTGCTGGCCGACGACGATCGCCAGCGCGTCCGCGGCGACCATCCCGACGGTCGAGCCGAGCCACGTGCCGAACCACCCGTGGTCGGTGGCGAGCGTGACCGTGGCGAGCATCGTCTTGTCGCCGAGCTCGGCGAGGAAGAACGCCAGGGCGACCGTGAGGAACACCGATCGGCCACCACGCCGGCCGCGCGCCTGGTCCTCGTCGTCGAGCTCGTCGCCGCGGATCGTCCACGCGGCGAACCCGAGGAACGCCACGCCGGCGAGCACCGAGATCGTGTCGGTCGGCAGCGCCGCGCCGACCACCGCGCCCAAGGCGACGCTGATCAGGTGGACCACGGCGGTTGCCGCCGTGATCGCCGCGAGGATGGTCCAGGCCCGGTAGCGGGCGGCGAAGGTCATCGCCATCAACTGGCTCTTGTCGCCGAGCTCGGCGACGAAGATCAGACCGAAGCTGATCCAGAACGCTTCCACGGGTGCTCCTCGATGTTCGGGCCCGGAAGCGGGTGCACACCCTCGACCGGGCATCTGTCAGATGCCTGGCCGAAGGTCTTGCTCACCCGCAGCAGCGGGCCCGGGGACCGGGGCTCATCACCCAGCGTGTCGATCCACCGGCGAGGAGCTACTCCCCTTCGCCGCTTGGCAGGCTAGCGGTTCGGCCCCGGCGTCGTCGGCCCGGCCGCTTCGCGCTCGCCGCTGACCGGATCGTGACGCAGGAGAAACAGCGTGTTCACACGCTGGTCTTATGGTCAGACCACGATGACCGAGCTGGCCGCACCCACCGCCACCGCCCGACTCGCGGCGACGCCCGACACGTGCTTCTGGGGGTACCTCGACCCCGACGTCGAGCCCGTCCTCGAGGTCGACCCGGGCGACGAACTGGTGCTCGAGGCGATCACCCACCACAGCGGTGACGCCCCGGACCTCCTGATGGACGAGGGGATCAGCGCCGTCTGGGACGCCATCGACCCGTCGACGCGGGCGCCCGGTGTCCACATCATGACGGGGCCGATCCGAGTGCGCGGGGCGCGGCCCGGCGACACGCTGCGCGTCGAGATCCTCGAGATGACCCCGCGGCTGCCGTACGGATCGAACTGCGCCGCCAACTGGGGGCTCTTCTACCCCGAGTTCGGCAAGGAGCGGATCACGATCTACGAGCTGGTCGACATGCCTGCCGACGGCGCGTTCCCCGCCTCGGCGCGCCCGATGTTCGGGTTCGACTTCAACGCCGCACCGATCTACGAGCCCCCCGGTGTGATCAGCCCGCCCGAGTCCGTCGAGCGCCAGCCGTTCTCCCGCGACGTGACCGTTCCGGTGCGGCCGCACCTCGGCGTGATGGGCGTCGCGCCGGGCGAGCCGGGTCGGCGGAGCAGCATCCCGCCCGGCGTGTTCGGCGGCAACGTCGACAACTGGCGCTTCGGCCCGGGCGCCACGGTCTACTACCCCGTCTTCGTCGAGGGTGCGAACTTCTACGTCGGCGACCCGCACTTCGCGCAGGGCGACGGCGAGATCTGTGGCACGGCGATCGAGGCGTCGCTCGACGTCACGCTGCGCCTGTCGCTCGCAGACGAGGTGTCGGCCACCGCCCCGATGCTTCGCACGGCGGACCAGTGGTTCACGCACGGCTTCGGCGACGACCTCGACGAGGCGATGAAGATGGCCGCCGACCAGATGCTCCGCTTCCTCGTCGACCGCGTCGGGTGCACCATGGACGAGGCGTACTCCCTGGCCTCGGTGGCGATCGACCTCGGCGTCACCCAGGTGGTCGACGGCACGCTCGGCTGCCACGCCGCCGTGTCGCGGGACCTCGTGGGGGCCTGACCCGATGCACCTCGCCCCGCGTGAACAGGAGCGACTCCTCGTCCGTGCGGCGGCCGACACCGCGCGCGGACGGAGGGAGCGCGGTCTGTTGCTCAACCACCCCGAAGCCGTCGCCATCCTCACCGACTGGGTGCTCGAGGGCGCCCGCGACGGTCGTCGTGTCGCCGACCTGATGCAGGACGGCCGGCACGTGCTGACGGGCGCGGACGTCCTCCCGGGCGTCGCCGCACTCGTCCCGGAGGTGCAGGTCGAGGCCACCTTCCCCGACGGGACGAAGCTCGTCACGCTGCACCAGCCGATCGTGCCCGGCGAAGGTGACGACGTCGACGGCGTCGTGCCCGGCGAGGTGGTCGGGCCGGACGACGAGATCGAGCTCAACGCGGGTCGACCGGTCACTGAGTTGCTGGTCGAGAACCGGGGCGACCGCCCCGTGCAGGTCGGGTCGCACTATCACTTCGCGGAGGCGAATCCGGCGCTGCACTTCGATCGGGCCACCGCGCGCGGGCAGCGACTCGACGTGCCGGCCGGTAC
>CAYGLH010000485.1:0-2440 GCA_964350535.1 uncultured Ilumatobacteraceae bacterium | reverse complement strand
GACGTGCTCCGCGAGATGGTGCGGCTGGGGATGGGCTGGACCGTCCTGCCCGGGGCGCAGGCCGAGCGCGGCGAGCAACGGTTGACCGGCGGACGGTTGCTCGTGACCCGCCGGCTCGTGCTGGCGCGGCGCGCCGACACGATCGTCGACCCGGCGGTCGACGTGCTCGCCGAGGCGCTGCGCAGCGCCGCCCGCGGTCGGGGCTGACGGAGTCTCAGCCGTCGGTGACGACGCGATCCACACGCACGTCGTGCGGCTCGGTCGGGAGGCGGGGCAGGATCTGCTCGGCGAAGGCGACACCGATCGCCGGGCAACCCCGCCGGAGGTGCGGGAGGAACCGGTCGTACCATCCGCCGCCCTGCCCCAACCGGTCGCCCGAGACGGTGAAGGCCACACCGGGAACGATCACGAGGTCGGGCCACGACGCATCCACGTCGTCGTCCTCCGGCACGCGCGTCTCGACACCACGGTCGCGGAGGGCATCGCACAGCGACGACAGGTCCGGTTCGCCCGGAACCGCGTCGAACACCAGGACGCGTGCCGCGGCCGCCACCTCGGGGAGCGCCAGCAAGCGCTCGACGATGCGCGCGGAGCGACCCGCCTGGTCGCCGATGCCCCGCCGCAGGGTTCGCATCTCGCGCCGCAGACCGAGCTTGTCCATCCGATCCTCGTCGCGCAGCGTCACCGGCTGGGACGCTACCCAGGAGCGCTGGAGTACGTTGCCTGCGGAGGCCGAATGGGAACCGAACGACTGCAGCCAGCGGCACCCCAGCCGACGCCGGCGACCGCGATCGCCGGCGGGCGGGCAGGGGCGGCCCCGACGCCCGGCGCCCCCTCGGCCGACGTCGCGCCGATCGCCGTTCGCAACCCTCGTGTCCGACCGGGCGTGATCCGTCGCGAGCCCACCAAGGCCACCCAGGTCACGGGCAAGCAACGGTTCGAGGCGGCAGCGACCGGCGGGTTCGTCGATGTCGGCTCGGACTTCGCCGGCCGGTGGACACCCGAGGTCGACGTGCGCGAGCGGCGGTCGTTCTCCGGCGACCGGACGCGCCAGGTGATGCGGCACCTGTCGACCGTGCTCTACCACGTCGCCGTCGCAACGGTGGAGCGCGAGCAGGAGATCGAGTCGATGCTCGTCGAGGGTCGGTTGTTGATCAGCTCCAACCTCCCGGCGTCGGTGGACGCCCTCGCTACGGACCCGGTCAAGCTCGCCGGCGAACTCGTCCGGACGCCCGGCCCCGACGCCGACCTCGCCGATCGCGGGGAACGCTCCCGGCGCAACCTCGCGGCTGCGATCCGGGGCGACCGACTCGACACGCTGACGTTCGACGACGAGGACGACCGGCGGCGCACCCAGGAGTTGGTCGGGATCCTGAGAGCGGTTGCCGACGACCCGACCAACCTCGTCCACACCGTCGACGTGAAACAGGCTCCGGCCGCCCTCATGGACGACGCCAAGCGCGGGTCGCTGATCCTCGTGCGCGGGTTCAGCCAGGCCCACGCCGAGCAGAACCTGGTGCTGGCGTTCGCCAAGAGCGGCTCGACCGACACGGCGCGCATCTACGGGAAGAAGCGCCCCTGCACCGGTTGCTCGATGACGATGGCCTACGCCAGGGAGGTGCTGGGCAAGCGCCTCGTGTACAACGGCAACCCCGGCGGGCTGTGGGGCACGAGCTGGCCGGGCTTCTGGCGTGTCGCATCGCTGAAGACGCCGCCGATCACGCTGGAGCAGGTCGACGAGTTCGCCAAGAGCCTGCCGCCGCGCACGTTCCGGAGTGCCGCCGCGGGCCGGCGCCCGGCCCGGTCCCGCAAGCCTGCTGCCGATCGGGACGACGAGGACGCCGGCTACGACACGGAGTCGGACGACGAGGGCGACTGAGACTCTGCCGCTCCCGGCCACCGCGCATAGTGTCGCCGTCGTGACCGACGCGCAGGACCCTCAGCCGAACGACGACCACGCCTTCGACAGCGGGCATTTCCGCACGGTCCTCGGACACTTCCCCACCGGCGTCACCATCGTCACGGGGATGCACCAGGAGCAGCCGCACGGCTTCACGATCGGGTCGTTCACGTCGGTCTCGCTCGACCCGCCGCTGGTGGGGTTCCTCCCCCAGACCGACTCGGTCACGTGGCACTCGATCGAGAAAGCGGGCAGCTTCTGCGTGAACGTCCTCAGCGACAAGCAGAGCGACCTGTGCTGGAAGTTCGCGAAGAGCGACAACGAGTCCGACCGGTACGACGACGTCGCCTGGCATCCGGCGTCGACCGGGTCGCCGATCATCGACCGCGCGGTCGCATGGATCGACTGCACGATCGAGCAGGTGTACGAGATGGGTGATCACCTGTTCGTGCTCGGCCGCGTCGTGGCGCTCGAAGCCGACGCCGACCACGACGGCAACGGCCCGTTCCCACTGCTGTTCTTCAAGGGCACGCTCGGCGG
>CAYGLH010000484.1:0-2443 GCA_964350535.1 uncultured Ilumatobacteraceae bacterium | reverse complement strand
CCTGGTGCGCCGACATCTGCATCGGGGAAGGCGACGACGAGTACTGGGTGTACCGGCGGGACCGACGCCTGCGCCTCGCCTGGTCGGACGCGCTGCGGACTTCCCGCGGATGCGACTACCTGGCGCCCGAACTGCAACTGCTGTTCAAGTCGACGACGATCCGACCGAAGGACCAGCGCGATGCCGAGGAGGTCGTCCCCGTCCTCGACGACGCCGGGCGACGACTGCTGATGTCGCAGCTGCCGGGTGACCATCCCTGGCGGGCGCTGCTCGACACCGACCGGTAGCGCTGGTGCCAGCCGAGCGGGCGGACGCCGGGACTCGTGTCGCCCGGCGACGACTCGTCAACGGGAGCGTCGCACGATCTGGGTCTGGGTGGTCTTGGCGACGAGGCGGTCGCCGACACGGAGCTCGGTCTCGACCACGATGGTGCTCCCGCCGGCGTGCAGCGGCACCGAGGTGGCCACCACGGTGCCATCGGTCGCCGCGCCGAGGAAGTTGGTCTTCGACTCGATCGTGGACGTGCCGGCCGCGTCGTCGGGGAGGTTCAGGAACGCGCACATCGCTCCACTCGAGTCGGCCAGTGCCATCAAGACGCCACCGTGGATGACGCCGCCGATCGTGCACAGCGACGCGTCCCAGGGCAACATCAGTGTGACGAGGTCGGGTGTCGACGTGGCGGCGCTCACACCGATCGATGCGCAGAACGGCATCGAGCTGCGCACCAACTCGGTCGCCGCGTCGTCGATCGTGGGGACTTCGCTGTCGCTCATGGCGAACCATCCAGTCGTTCGGGTGGGCTCTGACCGCCCATTGATACACCAGGTCGGAGCGGTCCGTTGTCGCACATGGCGCCGACGGACGTAGCCTCGCGCGACCATGACCGAGCCCGGGCCGCATCCGAGCGCATGGCGGACGGCAGTGGCGTGGCGCGCCCTGGTGGCGCTGCTGCTCGTCGGCACCGGTCTCCTGTCGGGCGGCGGCCAGGTGCGCGCCGATGAGACCATCGTCCACGACGCAGCGTCGAGTGCGCCGCGGATCAGCCTGATCGGTGACTCCACGCTGACCGGCGTCCGCTGGTACGCCGACTACGGCGCGCTGAACAGCTTCAACTACGTGTTCAACGCCGAGTCGTGCCGGCGCACGATCGAACAGTCGTGCTTCAGCCGGGAGGGCTACCGGTCACAGAACGTGCTGGCCACGATGCAGTCGCTCGACGGCCGCCTCGGCGAGCTGTTGATCGTGATGTCCGGGTACAACGACCCGCTCTGGACGATCGACGAGGCGATCGACGGCGTCGTCGGCGAAGCGCGCGCCCAGGGGGTCGAGCGGGTGGTGTGGCTCACCCTGCGAACGAGCGACGACGTCGACTACTCCGACCCCCAGGAGCAGACCAGCATCAACACGTTCCGCGAGTACAACGACCAGCTGGTGGCGGCCGCCGCCGAGTCCGACGGTTATCTGCAGGTCGCGGACTGGGCGACGTACTCGAACGGTGCCCGCGACTGGTTCGAGTACGACGGCGTCCACCTCACACCGCGCGGGGTCGACGCGCTGACCACGTTCCTCGCCGGCACCGCCGAGCGCGTCCTGGCAGGCGAAGACGTCAGCCCGGCCGCCGCGCCGTGGACCGTCCTCGTCCCGGGCGCCGAGGGCGAGGTCGTCGAGGCGGTGCAGTCCGCGCTCGTGGCCGGCGGGATCGAGGTCCCCGGTGGCGTCGACGGGGTGTATGGCAACGACACGATGGCCGCCGTCGCCGAGTACCAGCGCGACGCCGGGGACCTGCAGGTCACCGGAGCCGTCGACGCGGCGACCGCCCGAGCGCTGGGTGTGTACGACGAGCCGACCGCCGAGGAGACATCGGTGGCGAGCACGGCCGCCCCGGCTGCCGCGGCGGACGACCCGGTCGGCCAGACGCCTGCTGCCGAGTCGGCCGCCGCGCCCGTGCCGGCCACGTCCGGTGGCGTCGGCTGGCCGGCGGCGCTGGCGCTCGTCGCCGTCGCGCTGGCGATCGCTGTGGTCGCCCGGCGCCGCTACGTCGTCGCCGGTCGCCGCGCTCGCCGGTGGGCTCGTGTCCACCCGGCCACCTCCCCGCACCGCAGCGTCGCCGACGCCCGCCGCGACGGCCGCCTCCCCGCCGCCGCGCCCCGGCCCTCCACCGACGCCGACGACCGCCAAGCCACCCCCAACTGACCGCCGCGCACCCTCCCAGCGTCGACGAGCGGCCGTCCGCCATGCCGGAACTTCGCTCATCGGAGGTTGGCTCATCGGGGGTTGGCTCATCGGTGGGGTGGGGGGATGGGGCGGTCGCGGAGGCGGGTGGCGTAGGCGTCGAGCGCGGCGGCGAGGGGGTCGTGGCGGAGGGTCGGGCGGTCGAGTAGACGGGCCGCGGCATGGTCGTCGGCGAGCACGGTCCACACGCGTCCGGCGGCGATGAGCCGCT
>CAYGLH010000483.1:0-2450 GCA_964350535.1 uncultured Ilumatobacteraceae bacterium | reverse complement strand
GAACAGCGGGCGCTCGAGATGTGGGAGCACTGCGTCACGGCGCTCGAGAACGACCCGATGAAGCTGAATCGCGAGATCGACTGGGTGATCAAGTACCACCTGATCGAAGCGTTCCGGGAACGCCACGACCTGCCGCTCGGTCACGCCCGTGTGCAGCTGCTCGATCTGCAGTACCACGACGTCTCCCGGGCGCGCAGCCCGTTCTACCGGCTGCAGGACCGGGGGCTGGTCGAGCGGATCTGCTCCGACGCCGACATCGCCACGGCCGTGGACCAGCCGCCGCAGACCACGCGGGCCCGCCTGCGTGGCGAGTTCGTGCGGCGCGCCAAGGAACGCAAGCGCGACTACACGGTCGACTGGGTCCACCTCAAGCTCAACGACCAGGCGCAGCGCACGGTCCTGTGCAAGGACCCGTTCAAGAGCCGTGACGAGCGCGTCGAACGATTGATCGAGTCGCTGTAACTCCGCCTCCGGCGACCGGTACCGTGATGACGCCGTGAGCACCGACCCCGACACCATGGAGGCGCCACTCGGCGACGAACCTCCGGTGGAGGACTCGTCGACCGAGGTCGTCCCCGAGCAGACACCTGCCACGACGAGCAAGGGCCACAGCGGTGCGCGCGTCTTCGTCGACTGGGTGATCGTCGTGGTCGTCGCACTGCTCGCGGCGTTCCTCGTCCGCACGTTCCTGTTGGCCCACTTCGTCGTCGACGGCTCGTCGATGTACCCCACGCTGGAGTCCGGCGACCGGGTCTTCGTCAACAAGATGTCGTACCGACTCCACGACCCGAACCGGGGCGATGTGGTCGTGCTGCACCAGATCTCCGGAGCCTCCGAGCGCGACCTCATCAAGCGGGTGATCGCGCTTCCGGGCGAGGAGGTCGAGATGCGCTCCTGCACCGTCCTCGTCGACGGACGGGTGCTCGAGGAGCCCTACCTCGATCCCGCGGCGTCCAGCAGCTGCGGCGGCGACTTCGAGCCGGTGCTGGTGCCCGACGACCACGTGTTCGTGATGGGTGACAACCGCGGCGGCTCCCAGGACAGCCGTCAGCTCGGCCCGATCGCCCAGGACGACCTGGTCGGCCGGGCGTTCGTGGTGTTCTGGCCGCGCGACCACTGGCAGTGGTTGTAGCCGGGCGCCCTCAGCGCGTCATTCGAGCGCGCCCCGGCCGACGACCTCGGCGAGGCTGTCCATCATCACGCTGACGTCGTCGCAGTAGACGGCGTCGAGCCCCATCCGCAGCCCCGCCAGCAGCTCGTGCGGGTACTGCAGGTCCCAACCGAAGGCGAACCGCTCGAACCGGTGGAACAGCACGACCAGCCCCCCGTTCCAGTCGGTGCGGTGCATGTTGATCGCATCGATCCCGGAGTCGGCGAGTCGGGCGGCGTGGGGCTCGAGGGCGCGTCGGATCACCGAGTGGCGGGTCGAGTGCACGAGCCGTGCGTCACGAGCGCGGGGCCGGAGCGCCTCGAGCCGCTCGATCTCGGGATCGCAGAGCCACACCCGTGGGAGCAGCGCCTCGTCGACCGAGGCGATCGTGGCGATCACCGGCTCGGCGGCCTCGGGGTCCTTCAGGTCGATCGAGAGGTGGACGTCGGTGCCACACGCCTCCAGCACGGCGTCCAACTGCGGGATGTGATCCGGGAGCGCGTCGGCGGGCACGTCGCTGATCGCTCGTCGACGGCGGCGCGTGCGCACGACGCCGTCGTGATCGAGCACCGGGACGCCATCCGCCGTGAGCCAGACGTCGGTCTCGAGCCCCGTCGCCCCGAGGCGCAGGGCCAGCTCGAACGCCTCCATCGTGTTCTCCGGCGCGTGCGCGGACGCGCCCCGGTGGGCGAACGCGATCGGTGGATCGAGTCGGGACGGGAGCTGTTGTTGCACTCCGGCCGATGATGGCAGGCCCGTAGACTGCCTGCCGTGTTCAATCTCCAGGGCAGCGAGATCATCGTCATCCTGCTCGTCGCCCTCGTGGTCCTCGGGCCGGAGAAGTTGCCCGACGCCGTGCGGCGCGCCTCGCGCACGTATCACGAGCTGAAGAAGATGGGCACCGGGTTCCAGAGCGAGCTGAAGGCGGCGATCGACGAGCCGATGCGCGAGATGCGCGAGACCGCAGATCTCGTGCGCGACGCCGCCGATCCGCGCAAGCTGTCCGAGCCGAGCAGTGCCGCTCCGGCCGATGCAGACCCTGCGCCGGCCGCTGATCCGGGCTCGGTCGACGAGACCGCGACCGACGCCACCACGGCCGGCGGCGGCGATCCCCTCCCCGGTGACGCCGAGGATGTCATGGGCGAGATGTGGGAGGACGATCCGGCGCTCGATCCCGGTTCGCACACCGTGGGCATCCCGCCCGGTGCACACGACGACGACCCCCGCGATCAGCCGGCGCAGTGACCGACATGACGGAAGAGTCCGTCGAGGACGGTGGCTCCCACGACGCCACGATGAC
>CAYGLH010000482.1:664-2452 GCA_964350535.1 uncultured Ilumatobacteraceae bacterium | reverse complement strand
CAGTCCGAGGACGTCGCGCAGGACACGATGGTGAAGGCGTACGTGCGGTGGCGCAAGGTGCAGGGCCACGCTCGACCGTGGGTGTGTCGCGTCGCAGCGAACGGAGCACTGGGCATCGTCCGCCGTCGCTCCCGGCGTCATCCTGTCAACGACCCGGCCGTCTCCCTCCCGGCTGAGGTGGCGGACCGGCTCGACCTGCAACGGCTGTTGTCGACGCTCAGCCGTCGACAGCGCGATGTCGTGGTGCTGCGCTATCTCGCTGACATGTCCGAGGCCGACGTCGCCGACGAGCTCGGGATCAGTGTGGGGACCGTGAAGACCCATGCGCACCGCGCCATCGGGATCCTCCGGGAAGGGATCGGCGACGGAGCGATGGGCGAGGTCGTCGCGGACAGTCGCTGCGGAACAGAAGGAGCTGTCTGATGTTCGATCATCTCGACGATCCGACACCGCCAGAGCTCGGTGATCGGTTCCACGACCGGGTGGTGAGTACCGCGCAACGCCGTCAACGCCGCACTCGAGTGATGTTCGGCTCGGTGGCGCTCCTGCCACTGCTGATCGTCGGTGGGCTGGCGTTGTACCTGCGTGACCAAGCCGGCGAACTCCGACGTGTCGAGGTGGTCGGGCTGGCGCCTGCCGACACGAGTCCCGCCACGACCACACCGCCCGCAGGGTCCGAGACCACCGCAGCCACCGTCGACGCGTCCAGCGCGGTCGTCGAGGACGTTCCGCCGATCGCGACGCCACTGAACATTCTCGTCGTCGGGGTCGATCGGCGTCCCCCAGGCAGCGCGGTCACCGGCTCTCGCGCCGACACGATCGCTGTGGTGCGCATCGACCCCGATCGCGGACGCGTCGGGGTCCTCTCCCTGCCGCGGGACCTGTGGGTCGAACATGATGGAGAGAGTCGACGACTCAACGCGTTCACCGATGACCACGGACTCGTCGAAGTCGTCTCGTCGTTGCTCGCCATCGACATCAACCACTACGTCGAGGTCGACTTCGAGGGCTTCGAGTCACTGATCGATCTCGCCGGCGGGGTCAGCGTCCCCTTCGATACCGCAGTGCGCGACAGCCAAACCGGGTTCACCGCAGCACCCGGCTGCAACGAGTTGTCCGGGTCCGACGCGCTCGCCTACGTCCGGTCGCGCAGGCTGGAATCGCTTGACCCCACCACCGGTCGATGGTCCCCTGACCCAACGTCCGACCTCGGCCGAGTCGCCCGCCAACAAGACCTGACACAACGCATCTACCGTGACGTGCTCTCGGCGAACTACAGCACCACCGACGAAGTCCGGCTCCTCACCAACGTCGTCGACGACATCACCGTCGACACCGGCCTCGACCTCGACGGACTCCGAGCAATCCTCAACGCCGCCCAACTGATCGGTCCCGAACACGTCCAGTTCTACGACCGCCACGCCGGTCTCACCAGCGCAACCATCCAAGGAAACTCCGTCCTCATCGTCGACGATGCCACCACCCGAGCAAGCGTCGACGGACTCCTCGGCAACGCCCCAGCCGAAGCCGCCAACCAACCCCCGACAACTCTCCCTGGCGCCATCAATCCGCCAGCTGAGCCTTGCTGACCCAGGCAGGACGCAAAGACACCGGTCCTGCGCAGGAGCGCAGCAGCGGTGGGCAATGGACACTGCTGGTTCGCTGGTCGCTAAATCTGGGCCAATCGCGTCTCCGCTTCCACGCAGGGTGGGGCGTCGCCCGTGCGGGGGCATCACGCCAACGAGGTCAGCTCGGGTCGGCAGCCACCAGGGCATGGTCGGGCACTCT
>CAYGLH010000482.1:0-654 GCA_964350535.1 uncultured Ilumatobacteraceae bacterium | reverse complement strand
GTCCGGGCCGGGATTCCGACCCGCCGAATAGTGTGCATCGGTGTGCACGCAGGGCCGGACCGGTGACGTCTTGAAGGTGTGAGAACTCATCCACCGAGAGGCCTCCATCCTCCACGGTCCGATCCAAGCGTGTTTGAGCGGGCTGACACCGGACCGGAGCCGGAACCGCACGCTGAGTTGTGGAGCAGACACGCTGGCGACCTGACCCGATACGCCACGCTGCTCGTCGGGCCGCACGACGCCCACGACATCGTCTCGATCGCATTTCACCGTGTCACCGGCCGCCTGGACGAGGGACACGAGGTTCGAAACGTTCGCGCCTACCTCATGCGGGCAGTCACCAACGCCGCGACCGATCAGCATCGATCACAGCGACGCCGACAAGAACGCGACCTTCGTTCGGCGATCGTTTCGGACTTGCGCCCTGTTGACCCGCCGCCTGGAACCGAACTCGACATCCGCCGCGCCGTTGCAGAACTCAGCATGCAGCAGCGCGCCGTCGTCTACTTCACGTACTGGGAAGACCTCGACTCCCAACAGATCGCTCGCCTGCTCGACATCGCTCCCGCCACCGTGCGCCGCCACCTGTCTCGAGCGCGACTCCAACTCCGAAAGGAACTCTTATGAACGACCTCCGTACCCGGCACGACGACG
>CAYGLH010000481.1:1830-2454 GCA_964350535.1 uncultured Ilumatobacteraceae bacterium | reverse complement strand
TCGCGGGGCGCCGCGCCCCGATCTCGATCGCCTCGTGGTTGGCGCCCGCCTGCATGAACTGCAGCTTCGCTCCCGACCTGAGCTCGCCGTTGACGATGCGGATGCTGGACACCACGCCCCGGTACTGGTCGAACTGCGAGTCGAAGATGAGGCCCTGGAGCGGGGAGTCGCGCACACCCTCGGGCGCCGGGATCCGCTCGATCACTTCGTCGAGCAGGTGGGCGACGCCCTCGCCGTGCTTGGCCGACATCCGGATGATCTCGTCCTTCGGGATGCCGAGGATCGTCTCGATCTCGCCGGCGTATCGCTCGGGATCGGCCGCCGGGAGATCGATCTTGTTCAGCGCCGCCACGATCTCGAGGTCGTGTTCGAGCGCGAGGTAGCAGTTGGCCAACGTCTGCGCCTCGATCCCCTGCGCAGCGTCGACCACCAGGACGACGCCTTCACACGCGGCGAGGCTGCGACTGACCTCGTAGCCGAAGTCGACGTGGCCGGGCGTGTCGATCAGGTGGAACACGTGGTCGTTCCACTCGACGCGCACGTTCTGGGCCTTGATCGTGATGCCGCGTTCGCGCTCGAGGTCCATCGAGTCGAGGTACTGCGCCTTCATGTCGCGCGCCTGCA
>CAYGLH010000481.1:0-1820 GCA_964350535.1 uncultured Ilumatobacteraceae bacterium | reverse complement strand
GCACGGCCCCGGTGATCTCGAGGATGCGGTCGGACAGCGTCGACTTGCCATGGTCGATGTGCGCGATGATCGAGAAGTTGCGGATGCGATCGAGGTCCATGGCGTTCCTCACGCTACCGGCGGGGCCGGGCTCGAAGCGGCGCCGGAACGTTGCTGCTCTCCCTGCCTACCGCTAGGGTTTCACGGCTGTTCGAAGCGGGTCGGAGGACCCGCGGAGCAGGTTCTCCGGTTCATCATCGAAGTCACCATCACGAAGGTCTCACGTCAATGGCCAACATCAAGAGCCAGAAGAAGCGCATCATCACCAACGAGAAGGCGCACGAGCGCAACAAGGCCGTCAAGGCCGAGCTGAAGACGCGCGTCAAGGCCGCCGAGGCCGAGGGTTTCGACAACGACGCCGCCGCACTGCGGCTCGCCGTCAAGCGGCTCGACATGGCCGCCAGCAAGGGCGTCATCCACAAGAACACCGCTGCCCGCAAGAAGGCGCGCCTCATGGCGCGCATCAACGCTCAGGCCAGCTGAGCCTCCCCGGCCGGGCGACGCCCGGTCAACGCAGCTTCGAGAGCCGGGCGACGAGGACTTCCATCACGACGTCCTCGGGAAGCGCCTTCGCGCCACGCAGGTCGAGGTCGGCCGCGGCGAGCAGCTCGTACGCCCGTTTCACCTTGGTGCCGCCGAGGCGCCGGTAGTTCTCGAGCGCCTTCTTGGCCGGGAACTTCGACTTGATCCCGGTCGCCTCCATCACGTCGGCCTCCGAGCTGACGTCGCGTCCGTCGAGCTTCGCCAGGTTGCCGTAGTGCCCGTGGAGCACCGCCATGATCTGCAGCGGATGGCGCCCCCCGGCGTGGGTCATCCGCCCGAGCATCGTGAGCGCGCCCGCCGTGTCACCCCGGTCGATGGCGTCGGTGAAGTCCCACGGCGGCACTCCCCCGGCCTCGCCGAGGAACGGCGCGATGTCGTCGAAGCTCAACGCGCCATCGACGTCGCCGAAGGTCGCGCGCAGCGTGGTGACGACGCCGTCGAGACGGCCGGCGTCCTCGCCCAGCCAGTCGGCGAGTGCCGACAGCGTCCGTCCGTCGACACGCAGCCCGGCAGCCCGGAGTTGCTCGTCGACCCAACCTTGTCGGTCGCGCGGTCTCGACGGGGCGCCGGTCGAGGTGACGGTGCCGGCGGACTTCACGGCATCGGTCAGCTTCTTCGCCAACCGACCGCCGCCCGCGGCGAGCACGAGGTCGCTCGTCGGCAGCGGATCGTCGAGGTAGCGGACGAGCGGCGCCACCTCGTCGGCGGTGAACCGGCCCACCTCGCGGGCGACCACGACGCGCTTGTCGGTGAGGAACGGCGGCGTCTGCGCGGCGTCGACCACCTGGCGCAGCTCGTAGTCGGGCCCGTCGAACTCGTCGACCATCATCGAGCGATCGCCGTCGCCCACCAGCTCGGCCACCAGCGTGCTCACCGCCGCCCGCAGCAGCGTCTCGTCGTCACCGGTCAGCAGATGGATCGCCATGAGACGGCACAGTCTGGCAGGCCCGCCACGCGATCGAACAGGAGAACACGACGACGCCCGACCCGGCGAGACTCGGTCCCCTCGATACCGCCACTCGCAACCGAGCGGACCGAGACGTGGAGCCCGGGGTCAGGGAGGTTCGTCGACGGTCGGGCCCCGGGCGCGCACGCAGCAGGCGACCACGACCAGCAGGACGAGCACCCATCCGACGGCTGGCCACGGGGGCGGCGGTTCGAGGCGAGCTCCGAGTGCGGCGATGGTGTCGACCCACCGGGTACCGAGGCCGGCCGGCCACATCACGAGCGGACGGAGT
>CAYGLH010000480.1:326-2458 GCA_964350535.1 uncultured Ilumatobacteraceae bacterium | reverse complement strand
CGCGAGCACGCGGTCGACGACGAAGTCGGCGGTGGCCTCGAGCGCCTCGATGCGGCCGTTGAGCGCCGCCATCACGAGCGGGCCGAGCACCACGTCGAGCATCATCAGCGGGTCGAGGCCGGCGGGCAGCCGCCCTTCCTCGACGCCGCGCCGCAGGAGGTCCGCCATCAGCGCGACCTTGTCTTCGCGGTCGCTCTCGAGCGCGTCGGCGAGCTCGGGCGAGACGAACTGCAGGGACAGCAGCACCGGCAGGATCCGCCGCCATTCCGGATGCGCGAGCGTGGCGGTGGCCTCGCCGACGACCTGCCGCAAGGCCGCTTCGAACGGGGTCGAGGCGGCGGGCGCTTCGAGGTCGGGCATCTTCGAGCGGATCGCGTCGAGCAGCAGGTCGTTGGAGGTCGACCAGTGCCGGTACAGCGTGGACTTCGCCACGCCCGAACGTTCGGCGACGGCGTCGGCGGTGACGGCGCGCGGGCCACCCTCGACGAGCAGTTCGGTCGTCGCCTCGAGCAACCGCGCCCGACTCCGGGCGATGCGTGGGTCGATCGCCGCCGACGCCACCGCACAGGTGGTCGTCGGGGTCGCTGCGTCGGATGTCACATGGGTGGGCATGGTGTCGTCGTCCTCGGGTCCTTAGGCTAGCGGCCCATAACGAAACGAAACTGTTTCGTTGTGTTTTGTCACAGGAAGCGACAGAGGAGCCCCCCGATGGACACCGCACTTGCCACCG
The DNA here is from genome assembly GCA_964350535.1 of uncultured Ilumatobacteraceae bacterium. GTDB lineage: Bacteria > Actinomycetota > Acidimicrobiia > Acidimicrobiales > Ilumatobacteraceae > CAYGLH01. Next base: position 1,728 of record CAYGLH010000480.1, on the reverse strand, counting down.
CCGACGCAGCGGTGGCGCGACACGACGGCGAGCACGTCGTCGACGACCCGAAACGGTTGCGATCGATCTTGATCGCGATGTGCACCGCGCTGATGGCCGTGATCGCGTCCGTCTCGGGCCTGAACGTGGCCCAGCAGGACATCGCTGCCGAGTTCGGTGCGTCGCAGTCGACGATCCTGTGGATCATCAACGCCTACACGCTGGCGCTGGCGGCGTTGCTGCTGCCGATCGGCGCGATCGGCGACCGATGGGGGCGCAAGCCGGTGCTGATGATCGGCCTCGCCGTGTTCGGCGGCGCCAGCATCTTCGCCGCCCTCGCACCGAGCGCCGGCATCATGATCGCCGCTCGTGCGCTGGCCGGCGTGGGCGCGGCGATGATCATGCCCGTCACGCTGTCGGTGATCACCTCGTCGTTCCCGCCCGCCGAGCGCCCCCGGGCGATCGGCATCTGGGCCGGTGTCGCCGGCGCGGGCGGGCTCATCGGGATGTTCTTCTCGGCGCTCGCGGTCGACGCCATCGGTTGGCGCTGGTTGTTCATCCTCCCGATCGGCCTCGTCGCCGTGGGTGCGGCGCTCGCCTGGCGAGCGGTCCCCAACTCGCGGGAGGACAAGCAGCACCCGTTCGACACGATCGGGTCGGTCCTGTCGGCGATCGCCATCGGCGGTCTCGTCCTCGGCATCCACGAGGGCCCCGAGCGCGGCTGGTCCGACACGATCACGATCGTCGGCCTCGTCGCCGGCGTCGCCGCACTCCTCGCGTTCGTGGCCTGGGAACGGCGCCAGCACGACCCGTTGCTCGACGTGTCGGCCTTCCGCGACCGCGGCCTCGCCAGCGGTTCGATCACGCTCGTCATCGTCTTCGCCGTGATGTTCGGCATCTTCCTCGTGCTGTTCCCGTTCCTCCAGGCGGTCGTCGGCTGGTCGGCCCTGCAGTCGGCGGCAGGGATGCTGCCGATGGCGCTGGTGATGATGCCGATGTCGACGATCGCCCCGACGATCGCCGGACGCATCGGGAGTCGTCGCACGATGGCGACCGGCATCGCCATCTTCATGGGCGGGCTCGTCACGCTGGCCCTCCAGGCGTCGGTCGAGGGCGGCTACATGTCGATCCTGCCCGGCCTGCTGCTGATCGGCCTCGGCATGGGTCTCACGATGACCCCGTCGACCACCGCGATCACCGAGGCGCTCCCCGCGGAGGAGCAGGGCGCCGCCGGGTTCCGCTACGGCTTCGAGCTCTCGGAGGACGCCGCGCTGCGGGTCTTCGCCCGGGGCTTCAACCGCGACGGACTCAGGGATGCCGACGACGACACCACCGCGGACGACTGGCCCGGCCTCAGGACCGGGTTTCGCCTCGACTGGAACGTCCCCCCCGAAGCCACGCTGACGTTCTTCGGCGAGCCCTA
>CAYGLH010000480.1:0-316 GCA_964350535.1 uncultured Ilumatobacteraceae bacterium | reverse complement strand
CCGTGACGCCGCCGCTCCGTTCGGTGGCCCCGACCAACGTGGACGACACCGGCGGACACATCATGGTCCACTACGCCCACACCTTCTCGAGCGACTCCGATCTCTCGGTCCGGACCTACCTCGACTTCCAGAACCGCCACGAGTACGGCGTCGCCCACCGCCACGCGACCATCGACTTCGAAGCGACCCACCGGCTACGCCTGGCGGAACCGGTGGAGCTGACGTGGGGTCTGGGCTACCGGTTGTTCATGGATCGGACGTTAGCCTGCCCCGCCCTCGCCATCATGCCCAGCTCGGCGAACCTGCAGATGGCCAG
>CAYGLH010000479.1:0-2459 GCA_964350535.1 uncultured Ilumatobacteraceae bacterium | reverse complement strand
CGAAGTCGTTGCCGAGCATGTCGATGTCCTGCAGCACCTTCGGGCCGTTGCCGATCAGGTTGCCGTCGCGCAACGGCTCGGTGATCTCGCCGTCCTCGATGAGGTAGGCCTCGGTCATCCCGAACACGAAGTCGCCGGTGGCGGTGTTGACGCTGCCGCCGCCGAGATGGGCGACGTAGACGCCGTGCTTGGTGGACGACACGATCTCGTCGGGGTCGTCGGGACCGTCGAGCACGAACGTGTTCGTCATCCGCACCATCGGGAGGTGCTGGTAGCTCTGCCGGCGACCGTTGCCGGATTGCGGACGGCCCTCCTTGCGAGCCCGCAGGAAGTCCCACATGTAGTCGGTGAGGATGCCGTCCTCGATCAACACGTTGCGCTGCGTGAGGTGGCCCTCGTCGTCGAAGCCGAGCGTGCCCCACTCCCCCGGCATCGTGCCGTCGTCGACGAGCGTGACGAGCGGGTTGGCGACCTGTTCGCCCACCTTGCCGGCGTAGACGCTCGCCCCCTTCAGGATGTGGTCGGCCTCGAGGCCGTGACCGCAGGCCTCGTGGAACAGGACCCCGCCGGTGCCGCGCTTGATCACGACCGGCAGCGATCCCGACGGTGCCGGCCGCGCCTTCAGCTTGGTGATCGCCTGACGGGCGGCATCGCGCGCCATCTCCTCGACGTCGACGTCGTCGAACACTTCGAACCCGACCGTGTGGCCCATCGACTGGTAGCCGGTCTGCATGCCGGTGTCGCCGTCCGCCACGACGCTGACCCGCATCAGCGTGCGGACCACCTCGTCGCGGGCGAACGCGCCGTCGGTGTTGGCCACGAGGACACGCTTGGTGCTGTCGCCGTAGCCGGCCGACACCTGCACCACCTCGCCGCCGTACCCCCGCGCCGCCTCGTCCATCCGGTTGAGCAACTCGACCTTGCGCGCCTTGTCGATCGTGTCGGGCTGATGGACGACCGAGTTCGGGCGGTGCGGTGGCGCCTCGTCGAGCGCCACCGTGCGGACGCCTCCGCCACCGCCCCGGGCGGCGGCCGCCGCCACCGACGCCGCCTTCGCCAGGCCGTGCTCGCCGAGGTCGGAGGTGTAGGCGAACCCGGTCGTGTCGCCGGCGACGACGCGGATCCCGGCACCGCGGTCGCGCCCGTTGGTGACCTGTTCGACCCGACCGTCGTCGAGACCGGCGGAGGTGGACCGCTTGTCCTCGGCGTAGATCTCGGCGAAGTCGGCGCCGGATCCCATCGCCCCGGCCAGCACACGTTCGAGGACGTCTTGGTCGATCACCCGGCCCAGCCTACGGGCGCCGGAGCGCTCCACCCGGACCCGCCGGGGTCGGCATCGACCGTCGCCTTCCGTCAGCGCGGATGTCACCGTCGTGCCCCGCGCCCGTTAGCGTGAGCGACCGTGAAATTGGAGAAAGGGCTGCGCGGGAGCGCGACGCTGCGGGTCGACACCGGTGACACGGCACGATCCTTGAACTCGGGCGAGGTCGACGTGCTCGGCTCGCCGCGGCTCATCGCGCTGTGCGAACAGGCCACGATCGGCGCCCTGCGCGACCTGCTCGACGAGGGCTCGACGACGGTCAGCATGCGCGTCCAGTTCGATCACCTGCAGCCGACCCCGGTGGGCGCCGAGGTCCGCGCCGAGGCCGTGCTCGAGAAGGTCGAGGGCCGGCGCCTGAAGTTCACCGTGTCGGCCAAGGACTCCGGCGGCATCGTGGCGGCCGGCAAGATCACGCGCGTCCTGGTCGACGTCGACCGGTTCATGAGCAAGTGCTGCGCCTGAGCGCGCGCCGTCCCGCCCCCTGACCGTCCCGGCGCGCACGGACCGTCCGCCCCTGACGGCCCCCTTGACCGTCGTCAGGCCAGGTTGCTCGACCGCGGGTACACGTCGTCGGGGTCGGTCACCACGTTGACGAGGTAGGGCACGCCGCTGGCGAACGCCCGGTCGAGCGCCGGCCCGATCCCGGCGGGGTCGCGGACGGTCTCGCCCGCCCCGCCGAGCGCCCGCACGACCTCGTCGTAGCGACACGCCGGCTGCAGGTCGCACGCCATGTCCCACCCGTAGATCGCCTGCATCGGGTGCTTCTCGAGCCCCCACATCCCGTTGTTGCCGACGATCATCACGACCGGCAGCTGGTGGCGCACGAGCGTGTCGACGTCCATCAGGCTGAACCCCGCCGCACCGTCGCCGAGCAGCAGCGCGATCTGCGCGTCGGGGCGCACGGTGCGGGCGGCGATGGCATAGCCGAGCCCGTTGCCGAGACAGCCGTACGGCCCGGTGTCGAGCCAGCCTCCCGGCTGGCACACCTCGACGAACTTGCCGGCATAGGAAGCGAAGTCGCCACCGTCACAGATCACCACCGAGTCGTGGTCGAGCCGCCGGGCGAGCTCGCCGTAGATGCGGCTCGGCTTGATCGGGTCGTCGTCCGCGGCGAGGAGCGCCGCGTCGTACTCGACAC
>CAYGLH010000478.1:0-2480 GCA_964350535.1 uncultured Ilumatobacteraceae bacterium | reverse complement strand
TCGAACACCGGGCCCTCGACGTCCAGCGGACGGGCGGTACGACTCACGAGACCGGCCGTGAAGAGTCGGCCCGAGATCGCGAACGCGGCGACCGTGCACGCAGCGTCGGTGGCGTACCCGGTGATCCCGCCGGCGCTCTCGCGAGCGCGCTCCCGGCGGGCGCGTTCCTCGGGTGGGAGGTCGCCGTCGTCGCTCCCGAGCGTGCGCGGGTCGGCGACGATCGACTCCGCGCCGCTCGTCGCGTCCATCACCCACAGGGCGTTGACCGGGTCGTCGCCGGCCCCGCTGCGCAGGAACACGACCCGCGCGCCGTCGGGGGAGACGACGACGTTGCGCGGTTCACCCAGGCTGAAGCGCTGGGTGCGGGCGTGCTGGCGCGGGAAGGTGTCGGTCACGCCGGTCAGACTACGGCGACCCGAACGGGGCGACGGCGGGTCATCCCGCGCTGAAGTGATCGATCGCCTCGAGCACGACATCGAACGCCGCGTCGGCGTCCACGCCGGTCAGTACGTCGCAGTTGGGTGCTGGCCGTTCGACGAGCCGGCGACGGTCGATCACGGTCATGCCGCGAGCGACACGGCCGTCGCTCTCGACGTCGACACGCAGACGCTCCCGCTCGAACAGTGCGGGATGCGTGAGCGCCAGCACGGCGAGCGGGTCGTGGACCGCAGCGCCCGCGAGCGCCCCGTCGTCGTGGCGCCGCAGGTACGCCGCCGAGAAGAAGCCGAACAGGTCGGCGAGGACGGTGGCGAGCGCTCCGCCGATGGCGGCGACGGCCTCGATGCGCTCGGGAGTGGCCTGGAACGTGTGGGTGACGTCGAGCCCCGCCATCACCAACGGCGCTCCGCACCCCACCACGATCTCGGCAGCGTGCGGATCCGCCCAGATGTTGTACTCCGCGGCGGCGGTCCGGTTGCCGTACGACCCGCCGCCCATGAACGAGATCCCGGCGATGCGTTCGGCGAGGTCGGGCGCCGCTCGCAGCGCCAGCGCGACGTTCGTCTGAGGACCCGTCGGTGCGAGCCACACGTCGTCGTTGGCTCGGCACGTGTCGATGATGAACGCCACCGCGTCGTCGCCGTCGAGCGGTGTGTGGGGCTCGGGGAGGGCCGCGCCGTCGAGCCCGGAGGCCCCGTGGATGTAATCCCCCGACACGGGTGGCACGACGAGGGGCCGGTCCGCGCCGGCGTGGATCGGGACGTCGATCGCCAGCAGATCGCGCAGCACGCGGGCGTTGTAGGTGGTGCTGGACAGCGGTGCGTTGCCCGCCACCGTCGTGATCCCCAGCAACTCGGCATGCCTGGCCGCGACGACGATCGCGACGGCGTCGTCGTGCCCCGGATCGCAGTCGAGGATGAGCCGCGGGCGCTCCGCAGACGGTCCCGAGAAAGTGCCGGTCATGCGCCCGAGCATGGCACCGCCGCGGCCACACTGTGGAGATGCGTTCGCGCCACGCCGCCCGGTACAGGATCGTCCGCGGCGCGGGTGCAGCGCTTCTCGCGGGCGTCGTGGTTCTCGCCGGCTGCGCGTCCGGTGGCGACGACGACGAGGCAGTCGACACGAGCACGTCGACAGCGACGGCCGAGCCGACGGTGACGGACGCGCTGTTCACCCCCGCCGACGACGCGGCCACCGTCGCCACCGCCGTCGACGGTGACGAGGACGGAGCTTCCACCGCACCGGACACGGAGGCCGACGACGCGAGCGAGACGACCGTCGACGAGGGCGCTGACGATGCGGCGGACGGGGCGACCACGACGCTGGCGGTCGTTCCCGACACGGGCGTGCCCGGCATCGACAGCACCAACGTCTTCTGTCGTGCGTGGGCGCAGTTCGGCGGCACGTTCCAGGGGCTGGCCATCGCCTGGGGGGTGGGCGACGCCGATCTCGCAGCACACAACGAGGTGGCCGCGTCGTCGGCGGTGTTGTCGGCGGTCGCCGATCTCGACGCCAACGTCCCCACCGAGATCGAGCACGAGCGCGCCGATCTGGCGGCGCTGGTCGAGCCGATGTCGCGCCGCGCCGCGGCAGCACGCGACGAATTGGTCGCCGCCGGGGTCGCCGACGTGGGCATCCTCGATCTGGGCGACGCGTGGTTGGTGGCGTTGGCCGACGCAGGGATCGACGAACCGGCGATCGTCATCGCGGTGCCCGACACGGTCGAGGAGGTGGCGCTGTCGGCAGCATCGGCGGCGTTCGCCGCCGCCCGCCCGCCCCTCATCGACGATCCCTCGATGATCACCGACGTCGCCATCCCCGACACCGAGCAGTACCTCATCGACAACTGCCCCGACCAAGGCACCCTCCTCGGCAACGACGACGTCGACGTCGCCCCCTGAGTCCACCCGGGTCCCCTCCGCGTCGGCGAACTTCCGCCTGCACCTGACGCTGGCCGACACAAACGGGTGCAGTTCGTGTCGCCAGCATTCCGCCCGCACCAGACGTTCGCCGACACAAACCGGTTCGTGTCGGCGAAGTGA
>CAYGLH010000477.1:0-2483 GCA_964350535.1 uncultured Ilumatobacteraceae bacterium | reverse complement strand
TGGACGAGGGTGGCGATCGAGTCGCTGCTCACGTGGGGTTCTCCAATGGTTCGGGTGGGGTGTTCAGGTCGTGGTGGGGCTGGATCCCGCCGGCTCGTCGACGTAGCGGTGGACCATCCGATGGAGGTGCCGTGCCCGCACCTCCTGGTAGTTGCCGAGCGTCTGGCCGCGCTTCTTGCTGGCCTTGAAGCCGCGGGTCTGCGCAGCGAGGTTGGCGGTGTCCTGGTCGAGCACCGCGCCAAGCGATGCGGGCATGCCCGGGACCGTCGTGTAGCTGTCGTCGACGTCGAGATCGAACGGCACCGCCGGTGCAGGAGCCGCCGACGTCGCCGGGCGCGGACGCAGGAACAGCACCTCGTAGACGCAACGGTCGGGATCCGGCCCGTCCGGACGGAACCGGTAGCAGAGTGGGATCTGCAGCCCGGGGAAGAAGAACGCATTGGGGAACAGGAAGTACTCGATCGAGTCGATCGTCTCGCTCACCGACAGGTGTGAGAAGTCACGGTCGTACGCCTCGCCGAGCGCGCCCTGGATGTGGCGGGCATAGACGTCGCGGGCGCGCTGCCCGTCCGGGATCGAGGGCACCTCGTCGTCCGGGTTCTTGCGCGCCATCAGCATGTCGAGCAGCGCCTGCTCGCCGGGACGACGCTCCTCGGGCACGTGCGGGCTCGTGGTGGCGATGGTGTGGATGAACCGAGTGACGTTGTCGCCGAACACGTCGTACTGTGCATTGGCGTCGCCGGCGGTGTAGATCGACTGGGAGTGGGTCTCGAGGATGTGGTACGCCTCGAGGAACGCCTCGGCGGCCGCCTTCCAGTTGGCCGGCAACCGCTTGCGGACGTGCACCTCGACGTAGCGGTCGGCGAGGTCCCAGCCGGCCCGCTCGAAGTGGTCCGGCAGCGCACCGAGGTACTCGTCGAGCGGCGGCGCGTCATCGTCGAAGTTGACGAAGACGAACCCGCCCCAGGTGCCGGTGCGCACCTGCGGCAGCGTGTAGTCGGCGGCGTCGACGTGAGGGAAGTCCCACGCGCAGGGCAGGTCGATCAGCTCGCCGTCGAGGTCCCATGTCCACCCGTGGAACGGGCAGCGCAGCTTCGGGGCGTAGCCCTCCGAGGCGGGCGGCTTGAGTTGGGTGCCGCGGTGGAGGCAGGCGTTGTAGAACGCGCGGATCGTGCCGTCGGGTCCGCGCACCACCACCGCGGATCGATCGCCGATGTCGTAGACGTAGTAGTCGCCGGGCTCCGGGATGTGCTCTTCACGGCACGCCCACTGCCAGGTGCGCGACCACATGCGGTCGTGTTCGGCGCGGGCGAACTCCGCGGAGGTGAAGTCGCTGTAGGCGATGTCGTCGTCGCCCTCGAAGGTGTACGACTCCTCGAGCAGCGGCGCAGGGGTCGGCGTCGAGTCGCCGAGGATCAGGTCGCGGGTGCTCGGCCCCGGGCAGCGGGCGGTGCCCGGCGCAGTGTCGGACGCGGTCATGACGGACTCCGATCGGTGGTCGGCGCGATCAGCGGCGCGCGGTCGAGCGCGGTGTCGTGCGCTTCATCGACGACCTCTTGCAGTTCGACGATGTTGCCGTCGGGGTCGCGGCCGTAGGTGGCGCGGATCGCACCGTTGCCCAACTTCGGCGGCGCGCAATGGAAGGCCATGCCGGCCGCGACGAGCCGCTCGTACTCGGCATCGATGTCGGTGACGTCGAGGCAGAAGTGGGTGTAGCCATGGTCGGCGGCGGTGCGCTCGTGGGCCTGTGGGCGTCGTCCGGTGGGCGTGGCGTACTCGAAGATCTCGAGGTAGGCGTTGCCCGACCGCAGCATCACCTGGCGTGCCTCGGAGCCGTGCAGTCCGACGATCGCGTCGATCTCGGGTCGGCCGCGCCAGCCGCCCTCCACCACGCGCTCGAACCCGAAGAGCGTGGTGTAGAAGTCGACGAGTCGATCGAGGTCGCCGGTCGACAGCGCGACGTGATGGATGCCTCGGATCATCCCTGCCTCCTCTCCGTTCCCCCGTGTCGGAACATTGCTGAACGCACGTTAGGTTAGTCTGACGACGAAGGGGATCCCGAAGGGAGCGTCATGACCCAGATCGACGACCGCCCGGTCGAAGTACGTCCGACCGCCGGTGGGCCGACGCCGCGCGACAAGGCGCCCGAGCCGGCGCTCTCCGACACGGCGATCCGCGGCAGCCGGTACTACTCGGCCGAGTTCGCGTCCCGCGAGTGGGACTGTCTGTGGCCGCGGGTGTGGCAGGTCGCGGGGCGCGTCGAGCAGCTGCGCGACGCCGGCGACTATCTCACCTACGAGATCGGACGCGACTCGATCGTCGCCATCCTCGGTACCGACGGCCGGGTGCGGGCGTTCTACAACGTCTGCCAACATCGCGGCAACCGATTGCTCACCGCCGAGATGGGCACGCTCGCCGGCGGCGAGGTGCAGTGCGCGTACCACGGGTGGCGCTACGGCGACGACGGCCGGCTCAACCACGTC
>CAYGLH010000476.1:0-2508 GCA_964350535.1 uncultured Ilumatobacteraceae bacterium | reverse complement strand
TTCGAGGAACAACGGCCGGCGCAGCGTCATCGACAGGAAGGCGGCGGTGGCGATCCCCTCGTCGGGCAGGTAGCCCTGGGCGGAGAGCGAGCTGGCGACGTCGTCGGGCGTCATCGCCGCGACCCTATCCGCGGTCCGGACGTCGCTCCCCGTCCGTCGCGACGCCTGCGTGTGCACGGCCGAGGTTGCGGGACGGTGCCGTGAGATGAACGCCGGTTGTCGTTTGGGTAACGTCGCGTCGGATGTCGGCGGCGCAGTGGACCCGGGTACGGCTCGCGCTGATCGCCGCGTACGCCATCGGGTACGTGTGGTGGTTCTTCGAGTACGGCATCATCATCGACCGCATCTCCGTGCTGTTGTCGGTGGCGTTCTTCCTGGTCATCGCCAGTCTCGGCCGGCCGCTGCGGTTCTGGATGATGATGTTCGGCGACCTGGCGCTGTTCGTCGCGATGTGGCTGGCCTACGACGAGAGCCGGGGCATCGCCGATCGGGCCGGCTTCCCGATCCAGGGCGAGAGCGTGCGCAACATCGATCGCGTCCTCTTCTTCGGGACGGATGGGGTCGTGTGGCTGCAGGAGCAGTTCTACGACGGTGCCGACAACGTGCGCTGGTACGACGTGCTCGGCTCCATGGTGTACTACTCGCACTTCATCGTGCCGCCGGTGGTCATCGCCGTGCTCTGGTTCGTGAGCAGATACCAGTGGGTGCGCTACATGCGCCGCTTCGCCACCCTGCTGTTCGCGGCGTGCGCGATGTTCATCCTGCTGCCCACGGCGCCGCCGTGGATGGCCGCGGGGGGCCGCAACAACCTCGGCCTCGAGCTCGACGCCCTCCCGCCGATCAACCGCCCGACCGGCAACGGTTGGCGGCACATCGGCCTCGACGGGTTCGTCAAGGCGTGGGATCACGGGCGCGATTGGGCGAACCAGGTCGCCGCGATGCCGTCGCTGCACTCGGCCTTCGCCCTCTTCGTCGTGGTGTTCTTCTTCCCGTGGGTCCGCAGCTGGTGGCTGCGCGGCCTGATGCTGCTGTACCCGCTCACGATGGCGGTGGCGTTGATGTACTTCGGCGAGCACTACTTCGCCGATGCCCTTGCCGGATGGGCGCTCGTCGGCCTGTCGTTCCTGATCTGGAACCGCATCGAGCGCCGCCTCGATCAGCGCCGCCTCGAGGGCACCGCCGCAGCCGAGCCAGACCGGCCAGAGGACCTCGACGAGGAGGTGGCGCCGATGCCGGTCGAACCGCCGACCGTCGGGGTCGAGCCCGCGCCGGATCCCGAGCCCGTCCACGCGCCCTGACCCGTCCGAAATCTGGCGAGGATGTCGCGCTGAGCGCGACGCCCACCGCAGATCTCGGGTCGGGACGGGTCAGGCGCTGGCTTCGGTGAGGGCGCGACCGACGAGGACCTTGGCGAGGTGGCTGCGGTACTCGACGCTGGCGTTGAGGTCGGCCTGCGGGTCGGCCTCGGCGACCGCCTGCTCGGCGGCGTCCTCGACGGAGGCGCCCGACGACAGCGCCGCCGACACGCTGGCGGCGAGGATCGGTGTGGCGCCCATGTTGACCAGGCCGACGCCCGATTCGCCGTTGCGGCGCCAGGCGGCGACGCCGACGATCGCCCAGTCCTGGGCCCGCCGGTTGAACTTCTGGAAGCTCCAGCCGGCGCCGTTCATCTTCGGCACGCGGATCTCGGTGAGGATCTCGTCGTCGGCGAGCGTGCTCTCGAGGTACGTGGTGTAGAAGTCGCCGGCGGCGATCTCGCGGGTGCCGTTCGGGCCCTGCGCGATGTAGGTGGCGCCGAGCGCCAGCGTGGTGGCGGGGAGGTCGGATGCCGGGTCGGCGTGGGCGATCGAGCCGCCGATCGTGCCGCGATGGCGCACCTGTGGGTCGCCGACGTGGTGGGCGGCACGTGCGAGCAGCGGCACGTGCTCGGCCAGCACGTCGGAGTTCTCGACGTCCATGTGGCGGGTCAACGCCCCGATCGCGATGTGGTCGCCGGCGTCGTTGATGTACGACAGGTCGGAGAGCCGGCCGATGTCGATCAGCACGCTCGGCTGCGCCAGCCGGAGCTTCATGAGGGGCAGGAGGCTGTGGCCGCCGGCGAGGAACTTCGCCTCGTCACCGTGCTGGCCGACGAGGGAGATCGCCTCCTCGGCGGACTCGGCGCGGACGTAGTCGAATGCTGCTGGGATCACTGGTTCTCCTTGTTGATGAGATCGTGGCGGCTCATGCGCTGCCGGAAGCGGACTGGATCGCCGACCACACGTTCTGCGGGCTGGCGGGCATCGGGACATCGTGCACGCCGAGGCCGTCGAGCGCGTCGACGATGGCGTTCATGACGGTGGAGGCCGCACCGATGGTGCCGGCCTCGCCCACCCCCTTCACGCCGAGCGCGTTGGTGGGCGACGGGGTGACGCTCGTGCCGATGTCGATCGGGGGGACATCGCTGGCCGCCGGTACGAGGTAGTCGGCGAGGGTGGTGGTCTGCAGGTTGCCGTCGTCGTCGTAGAC
>CAYGLH010000475.1:269-2515 GCA_964350535.1 uncultured Ilumatobacteraceae bacterium | reverse complement strand
CGCGGCTCGACCTCCCACCCGAAGACCGCCTCGTAGAACTCGGCGCTCGCTTCGGGGTCCGGTGACGGGAAGTCGACGAAGATCAACGTGTTCGGGTACGTCATGCGTGGTACCGTAGCATCGGTCCGATGGTCAGACCATCTGACCTCCTCCCCAATTGGTCGTCGACGGTGCGATACGGTCGGCCATCGGTCGGCGCCGGCCGAGCACGACGCCGATAACGGCGTCGGTCGCCACGAACGAAACCCCAGCAGATGACGAGCACCTTCGACGCAACGCCCTCCCGAGCAGCCCAGGCTCCGGCGTTCGAGCCGGTCACCCGGGCCACCCTCAGCGCCCAGATCCGCGACCGGCTCCTCGACCGGATCGTGAGCGGCGCCCTCGCACCCGGCGAGCGGGTCCCCTCCGAGCGCGATCTCTCCGAGCAGTTCCAGGTCGCCCGCACGTCGGTGCGAGAAGCGATGCAGGGACTGCTCTCGATGGGGGTCATCGAGCGGCGCGGCAACCGGTCGTTCGTCGCCGAGCACCTCCCGGACGTGTCGTTCGACCCGCATGCCGACCGCAAGGAGTTCATCCGCCAGCTGTTCGGGACGCGACGCCTCCTCGAGGTGCCGATCATCGAGCTGGCCGCCGAACGGGCGTCCGACGACGAGCGTGCCGAGATCAGCGAGCTCGCCGATCGCTTCACCGACGACATCTCGCTCGACGAGTTCCGCGAGCTCGATCGTGCCTTCCACTCCACGATCGCTCGCGCCTGCGGGAACCCGTTGTTGGTCGAGGTGTACGGCAAGGTGCTCGGCCGCCTCTTCCACTCCGAGGAGATCTCCTCGCTGCTCTCCGACGACGCCAACCGCACCGAGGTCGGCACGATCATCGAGGTCGCCCTCGATCAACACCGAGCACTTGCCACCGCCGTCGCCGAGGGCGACGTGGCCGCAGCCTCGCGTGAAGGCGCGGCCCACCTCGCGGCGATCGAGCGCCGCATGATCGACCGCCTGGTCTGACCGACTCACCCCCCGGGTTGCGATGAGCGGGGTTCCGTCAGAGCGGACGTTGGCTCATCGGTGGGTGGGGTGTCGCGGTTGCGATGAGCGGGGTTCCGTGATGGCGGAGGTTCGCTCATCGGTGGGCGCGACGGCGAGCCCGGGCCCGGGTGCTGGGCCGCAGGCTCATCGCGCGCCGACGCGGAAGCGTCAGCCCGGGGTGAGGACCATGTTGGGCTCGCTGCGGCCGTTCACGCCGCCACCCGGGGCAGGGGTGCACGCGCCGCCGCTGACCGCGTCGCCGCCCGCGCCGTAGGCCTGACGGAGGCAGTTGCGCATGGCGAGCTGCCCCCAGTAGCTGGAGTGGATGTCCTCCTGCAGCTGGTACGGCCCGAACAGCGTGGTGACCGTTCGCACCTGGCTGACCCATTCGGTGCGATCGGGCGCCGCCGGCAGCACGGTCCAGTTCGCCACGCCGACCTCCTCGAGCAGGCCCACGCCGCGTTCGCAGAGGCGGTGTCCGTCGAGGGCATGTCGCATGTCGAGCACCTCGATGTCGAGGCCCGATCCGCCGTAGACGGCCCGCGCGGAGGCTGCGGCGTCGGTGAGCGACCGATTCATCGACACGACCGCGACATCGTTCGCCCAGTCGGCATCGCGGTTCCAGATGCCGCAGCCGCCGATCGACTGCCGCGACCAGCCGCGCTCGGAGTAGCGGATCTCGGAGCCGCGTGGCACCGGCGACCAGTACGTCTGCACGATCAACGTGTAGGAGTCGCGCTGCTGGCCGGCGTTGTCCATCGCGGCGACGACGTTGTCGATCGCGCCGCGCACCTCCGCAGTGCGGGCGGCGACCGCGGAGGAGGTGAACCGGTTGCGGATCGACGAGTCGTCGTTGCAGTCGTTCTTCCACCACCACGGCGAGGTCATCCAGTTGAGCACGCACTGCGTGACGATGTCGGCGAAGCCGTAGTTGTTGGCCCCGATCAGCAGCACCACGGCATCGACGTCGTTGCCGGCGGCGAACTCCTGCAGCATCAGGGCCTGGCCCTTGCCCGCAGCCGAGTTGTGGAAGTCGATGCCGGGCTTGAAGTCGCCACCGGTCTGGGTGTACGTGCGGGCGCCGGAGCAGGCGAGGTTCAGCGAGTTCACGCCGGCGACGCCGATGTGGGCCTCGGCCGACTCCGAGCGGTGACAGCCCGGGATCTGCTCACCGGTGCGGGTGGCGTTGTCATAGTAGGCATCCGCACCGCCGGCATCGAC
>CAYGLH010000475.1:0-259 GCA_964350535.1 uncultured Ilumatobacteraceae bacterium | reverse complement strand
TGGTGTTGCCGGCCCAGCGGCCGGCCTCGCCCGAGATCGCCGAGTCGCCGAGCGTGACGACCCACGGGTCGTCGTCGGCCGTGTCGTCGGCGGTCGCCGGTGTCCCGATCGCGACCGTCGCTGCCGCAGTGCTCGTGACGACCAGTGCCGCCAACGCGCGCCAGGCGCGTCGAGAGATCCCCATCTTCCCCATCGATGTCCCCTTCCGTGGTGGAAATCGCAGCATGGCGCGCCGGTCGAACCGGCGCAAGGGATTTCG
>CAYGLH010000474.1:0-2515 GCA_964350535.1 uncultured Ilumatobacteraceae bacterium | reverse complement strand
TGCTCGAGGATGTGCGCGCTCCACCCGACGGCGCGGCTGACGGCGAAGGTCGGTGTGAACATGTTGCGCGGCAGGCCGGCCGACTCCATCACCACGCCGGCGAAGTACTCCACGTTGCTCGGCAGGCGACGATCCGGCTTGAGCTCCGCCAGCGTGGCGAGGATCTCGCCTTCGACGGCGACGGCCCGGTCGACGAGCGGTCCACCGAGGCCGAGCGCGACGTCGCGCAGCAGCGCCGATCGCGGGTCGGGCGCCCGGTACACCGCATGCCCGAACCCCATGATCTTGCGGCCCGCTCCCATCTCGCCGCGCACCCAGTCCGCGGCGCGGTCCGGGGTGCCGATCGCATCGAGAGCATCGAGGGCGCGGCTCGGCGCCCCGCCGTGGAGCGGTCCGGACAGTGCACCGAGGGCCGCGCCGAGGGCGGCGGCGACATCGGCGCCGGTCGACGCGACCACCCGCGCCGTGAAGGTCGATGCATTGAATCCGTGGTCGACGGTGACGATCATGTACTGCTCCACCGCCCGCGCCGCCTCGGGCGTGGGACGGACACCCGTCGTTTCGTACAGGTACGACGCTGCGTGACCGAGCGTCGGGTCGGGTGCGACCGGCGGCGCACCGGCGCCCGCCCGATGCAGCGCGGCGAGGATCGCTGGGACCAACGCCACGAGTCGCAGTGCCTCCGCCCGTCGGGCCGGTGCGTCGATGTCCAGCACCGGATGCAGGCCGAGGGCGTCGGTCGACGCCGCGACCACTGCGCCCAACTTGGCCAGCGACGGCGCCGACGTCCGGGCGACCGTCCGGATCACGGGTTCGAGCTCACCCGGCAGACGACGCAGCTCCTCGAGCTCGGCGCGGAAGGCCGCCAGCTGACCGGCGTCGGGGAGCTCGCCGTCGAGCACGAGATGCCACACCTCCTCGAAGCTCAGCTCACGGGCGAGCGCCGTGGCGTCGTAGCCGCGGTAGTGGAAGAAGCCGGCGTCGCCGTCGACCGCCCCGATCCCCGTGTCGGCGGCGATCACTCCGTTCAGTCCTGCGGGTACCTCGATCTGCATGCTCATGACATCGAGCATCCCGCTGTCAACCCGTCAGATCAACGTTGATCTGATCAACGTTGACATCGTCAACCAACGTCCGCAGACTGAGCGCATGAGCGAGATCTCCACGTACGTGCGGGCAGCGGAGGCGGCGCGCCTCCTCGGCGTCTCGACGTCCACCCTGTACGCGTACGTCAGCCGCGGGCGCATCTCCCGCCGGAAGGGGCCGGACGGCAGATCGTCGCTGTTCGCGCTCGACGACGTCGAGCGGCTGGCGAACAGCACGCGACGCGATCCGCTGCCGCCGAGACCGACGATCGACGTCCAGATCGCCTCCCGCGTGACGAGCCTCACCGACGATGCCGTCCGGCTGCGCGGGTTGCCGCTGGAGGACATCGTCGACGACCACCACTTCGAGGACGTCGCCGAGCTGCTCTGGTCGGGCGAGCTGCCGTCCGCACCGACCGCGTGGCCGCCCACTCCGCCCGCCGACCGCACGGCGTGTGCGCCGATCGACGGGTTCGAGCGGATCGGCGACGTGGCCCGCCTGGCGATGGCCGCTGCGGTGCTCGGCGCCGACCACCCCGACGACGACGGGCCGGCCGCCGCCCGGCGCCTGCTGATCGCCGCACCCACCGTGCTCGGCGCGGCACGGCGCACCGGATCTTTCGCGACACGGGTGGCGTCGATCTGGCGCGCCCGGCCGAGCGGTCCACTCGTGCGGGCGGTCGACCTGGCGCTGATGTCGCTCGCCGACCACGAGCTGGCGACGAGCACGCTCGCCGCCCGAGTAGCGGCGTCCGTGCGCAGCTCGCCGTACAGCGCGTTCGCCGCCGGCCTGGCCGCGGTGGAGGGAGCGCTGCACGGATCGGCCGCCGCGTACGCCCACCGCTTCCTCGAGGAGTGCGCCGCCGACGATGCCGCCGCCGTGATCAGGCGGTATCGCGAGCGCGCCGAACGCATCCCGGGCTTCGGCCACAAGGTCTACCGCGGGCGAGACCCGCGCTTCGACCTGATCATGGCGGCCGTGCGCAGCCTCGACGACGCCCACGACCGGGTGGCCTTCGTCGACGACGTGGTGGCCCAGATCGGCAGGGCGATCCCACAACATCCGAACGTCGACATGGCACTCGGCGCGCTGACGTGGGTGGAGGACCTCGATCCCGAGATCCCCCTCTTCGCCATCGCCCGCATCGCCGGATGGGGTGCCCACTACGCCGAAGAGGTCGAGGAGCCCCCGGTCCGCTACCGCGGTCTCGCCCGTACCCCGTAGCGCCCACGACCCCGCACCACCAACGATGAGCGAACCTCCGACATACCGGCAACTCGCTCACCGCAACGCGAGCCGCACCACCAACGATGAGCGAACCTCCGACATGCCGGGAATCCACTCATCGCAGGTGCCGGGCGGAGCGGGGGGCGGCTAGAAGCTGGTGTTGCAGTGGGGGCGTTGGAGGGAGGCGAAGAAGTGGTCGGCC
>CAYGLH010000473.1:0-2533 GCA_964350535.1 uncultured Ilumatobacteraceae bacterium | reverse complement strand
ACGACCGGCCGCTCGTCGATGCCGACCGCCTCACCTTCTTGCGAGTGGCGCAAGGTGCTCACGCCCAGGGCGGTGAGCGCGACCGCCCCGCCGAACAGGACGAACGAGATCGCCACGGCGACCCACGTGCGACGGCGCCGACGACGAGGGTTGGCGGTCAACCGCCGGCCTCCGCCACGACCGCACCGCCGCTCGCCTCGTCTCGATAGAGCCCCCGCTCGTCGATGAGGGCCAGCACCGGTTCGGTGAGTAGGTAGTCGAGCGGTCGACCGTCGGAGAAGCGTGCTCGAAGGTCGGTGCTCGACACCTCGAGGTGCGGCACCTCCACCCGGATCCAGTCGACCGCCGCACCCTCGATGCGGGCCGGGAGTGCCACCGCTTCGCCAGGCCGGTCGACGACCACCATCCGCGACGCGGCGATCACCTCGCCGGCGCGCTCCCACGATTCGAGCCCCGCAGCGGCGTCGTCACCGACGATCGTGAAGAGCTCGGCGTCGGGCATCTCTGAGCGCAACGCGCCGAGCGTCTCTGCGGTGTAGCTTGCGCCGCCGAGGTCGATCTCGTGTCGGCCGGGGTGCAGGCCCGGCACGTCCCGCACGGCCGCCTCCACCATCGCGAACCGATCCTCGGCGCCGGTGATCCGGCGCGTGCCCTGCTTCTGCCAGGGGACGTTGGCCACCATCATCACGACCACGTCGAGGTCGAGTGCGTGCCGCACGTTGACGGCGGTCACGAGGTGTCCGACGTGCGGCGGATCGAACGTGCCCCCGAACAGCCCCACCCGCCGCCAGGTTTGCGAGCGGGCGGATTCGGGCACGATCCACCACTGTATGAGACGTTCGACACAAATCCGCCCTCCGCGCCCGGCGGGGGGTTGACACGCCTGTTACTGTAAATCGTCCCCCATATACCCCCGGTTTGATCACTTGCGTCGAGTTTCTCAGTGAAACTCCTGCGAACGGCTCGTGGCGTCGCTGCTCCTCATTGTTGTCGGCCTCGCTGGTGTGGCCCCCGGCACACCGCCAAGTGGAATACCCCCTGACCCCAAAACGGTTGAAGAAGACATCATGAATGATTCCATCGGTCTGTACCTGAACGACATCGGCAAGGTCCCTCTCCTCACCGCCGAAGATGAGCGCGAGCTGTCGCGGGTCATCGAAGCCGGTCGTGAGGCACAGGAGCAGCTCGACGCCGGCAAGCGCAGCGTCGCGCTGAAGCGCCAGGTGCGTGCGGCAGCGGAGGCGAAGGACCGGTTCATCCGGTCGAACCTCCGACTCGTCGTCAGCATCGCCCGGCGCTACCCGCTCCCCCAGGGCATGGATCTGCTCGACCTGATCCAGGAGGGCAACCTCGGCCTCGAGCACGCCGTCGACAAGTTCGACTGGCGCCGCGGCTTCAAGTTCTCCACCTACGCCACCTTCTGGATCCGCCAGGCCATCGGTCGTGCGCTCGACCAGAAGGCCAGCCTCATCCGCATCCCCTGCGATCGCTCCGCCAGCCTGCGCGCCGCGCTGCGTCAGGCATCCGGCGACGGCGAGACCCTCGACCAGCAGAACGCCGAGCTGCACCGCCTCACCACCCCGGTCAGCCTCGACAAGACCGTCGGCGACGACGGCGACGCCACCCTCGGCGACCTGATGGCCAACGGCGACGGCACCCCCGAGGATCACGTGATGACCCTCGTCGAGAGCGACCTCCTCGACGAGCTGCTCGACACGCTCGAGCCACGTGCCCGCTTCGCCGTCGAGGCCCGCTTCGGGCTTGCCGATGGCGAGCGCAAGAGCTTCCGTGAGGTCGGCGAGCAGCTCGGCGTCACCGCCGAAGCCGCCCGTCGGCTCGTCAGCCGGGCCGTCTCCGGTCTCCGCGACGACGCCGAGCGCATCCTCGCCGTCTGAGTCACCCGCTCGCAGCGTCGGCGCCTCGGTGCGACCGACCGAGCACTGACAGCACCGAACAGGAGCGGTCCCACCACTTCGTGGGGCCGCTCCGTCGCGTTCGGGCACCCACCAACGATGAGCGGAACTCCGGCATGGCGGAAGGTCGCTCATCGCAACCCGGCGGCCCCACCGACGATGAGCGGAACTCCGGCATGACGGAAGCCCGCTCATCGCAACCCGGCGGCCCCACCGACGATGAGCGGAACTCCGGCATAGCGGAAGCCCGCTCATCGCAACCCGAGGGGTGGGGGCTCGGCGGGGGAAACCGGCTGGGGTGGCGCGCGCGGCGCGCCGATAGCCTGGCGGGATGGCTGACAACCGTGGCTCTTGGTCGCCCGCGTCCTGGCAGGACCGCACCGCGCTCCAGCAGCCGAACTGGCCCGACGCCCAGGCGCTCGAGCATTCGCTGAAGCAGATCTCGTCACTGCCGCCGCTCGTCTTCGCCGGTGAGGCCCGCACGCTCGAGTCCGAGCTCGCCAAGGTCGCCTCCGGCAACGCGTTCCTCCTGCAGGCCGGCGACTGCGCCGAGAGCTTCGAGGAGTTCTCCGCCGACAACATCCGCGAGAAGCTCCGCGTCATCTTGCAGATGGCGATCG
>CAYGLH010000472.1:0-2547 GCA_964350535.1 uncultured Ilumatobacteraceae bacterium | reverse complement strand
GCGATCGCGCCCCCGCCCGCTCCCGCGCGCGCTCCAGCCGATCGCCGACGAAGTCGCGCCGCGCCGGCGGGTGATGATGTCGACCGACGACTCGTCGAGACGGGCACTTCGCGCCGTCGGGAAGGTCGCCGCGACCACGGGCGATGTCATCCACCTGTCCCGCGAGCCCGGTACCGACCGTCGGTCGACGGAGGTGGTGGCGCACGAGTTGACCCATGTCGCTCACCCGTCCCCGATCCCGCGCTTCTTCGACGATGCGGTCGACAGCCCGGAAGAACGGCGGGCCGAAGCAGTCGGGCGGCTGATGGCAGCGACCCCGCCGGCACCAGCGGCCGGTCTTGCCACTGCCACACCCGCTGGTCGCGCACCCGTGATCCGGCGAAGCCCGACACGCACGTCACCGTCGTCGGGACCTCCACGGCCTTCGCCGCCGGCCGCCTCGGGCGCCGGCGCTCCGGCGTCGATCACGGCGAGCGGACTGGCTGCGCAGATCACCGGCCCGAGTCGCTCGACGACAGCCCCCTCGAGCGGCGGTGCGCACGTCGTCCGACGCCTCACGAACGGGTCGATGTCGCAGCCCTCGACGTCGTCGCCATCGCGACCGAACGATGGGGTGACGGCGGGCCCGGCGTCGTCCGATGCGCACGCCGAGTCATCCGCAGCGCACCTCACAGATGCCGACTTCACCGAGCTGCTCGAGCGGAACCTCGACCGCATCGTGCGGCTCCTCGAAGATCGCCTCGTGGTCGATCTGGAACGGCGTGGCGGACGACTGATGGGAGGGATCTGAGATGCCGAGAAACCTCGTACACGCGTACCTCGAGACCGAGACGGGCTCGACCGTCGACGCGATGTTCAACCCCGCGTCGTTCGAGTTCTCTACGCAGAACTCGTGGCAGTCCGATCGTGTCCCCGGCAAGAACACGCCGACGAAGCGCTTCGTCGGGGGTGAGAGTGGCACGTTCAACCTGACCCTGTTCTTCGACAGCACCGCCACCGGTTCGAGCGTCACGTCGTTCACCGATCCGCTGCTCGCGCTCATGCAGATCGACACCTCGCTGCCCGGCTACGACGCGGCCACGAACAACGGCCGCCCGCCGTGGGTGAAGTTCCACTGGGGGCAGAACCTGCACACCTTCAAGTCGGTGATCACATCGGCACGGGTCAGCTTCACCTACTTCTCCCAAGAGGGCACGCCGCTCCGGGCCAGCGTCGACATGTCGTTCGAGCAGTTCGAGCCCGACGCCAACTGGGGTCCGCAGAACCCGACGTCGGGAACACCGCACCCCGAGCGGACGCACCGGGTGCAGGTCGGCGACAGCCTCGATCGGCTCGCCGCCCGCTACTTCGGCGATCCGACGAAGTGGCGCGACATCGCTGTCCTCAACGAGATCGCCGACCCGCTCGATCTGACGCCGGGCGCGCTGCTGTCGATCCCGGAGCGGAGGAGCTGACCCGTGCCGGCCGAGAGTCTCGTCTATCCGTGGGTGAAGGTCGACGGCGCCACGCTCTCGAACGACTGGGCCGACTCGTTGATCGACGTCATCGTGGAGCAGACGATCGGCACGAGTGGACACGCTGCACTGCGGTTCTTCCTCGCACCGATGTCCGAGCTGGCCGCGACCGATTTCTCGGCCGGCGCGCAGATCGAGATCGGCGTCGACTTCGGGAGCGAGTCCGGTGGGCCGATCTTCAAAGGTGTGCTGTTGAGCCACAGCGTCGACGTCAGCCGTGGAGGTCAGATCGAGTTGACGCTCGAGGCGTTCGAGACGACCCACCTCCTGAGTCGGTCGAGCACCACTGCCGCGTTCACCGACACCACGCTCAGCGACGTCGTCGCGGAACTGGTGTCCGGCCTCGGCATCGCCACCGACATCCAGAGCATCGACACGGCGCAGTATCCGGTGATCCAGGTCGCGGGCACGTCGCGGCAGGTGCTCGACAAGCTCGCCGCCGATGTCGGGGCACAGTGGTGGACGACCCTGGAGGACGGGGCGACCCCGACGTTGCACTTCGGGTTTCCCGATCTGAGCGCCGCCCCGGCGCACACCTTCGAGTACGGCAGCGACCTCGTCGGTCTGCGGATGCGCTCGAGCACCGTCGACGCCAACGCCAGCGTGGCGGTGGTCGGTTGGGACCCCGCGACGAAGGCGAAGGTCGAGAGCGAGGTTGCCCGCGACAGCACGTTGACCGGTGCGTGGAAGGCCCCCTCCACGCGTGCGGTGCGGAGCCAGACCGAGGCGACGCTCGTCGCGGAGGGCCTCGGCAAACGCCTCGACTCGATCGGCAAGACCGGGCGCGCCGAGGTCGACATCGATCCCACCATCAAGCTGGGCGAACTCGTCGCGTTCACGGGCGTTCCCGGATGGGTCGACAACTACCTGGTCCGCGGGATCACCCATCACATCGGTGGCGACGGCGATCGATCGACCACACTCGATCTCGGCGCGCTCGACCCCGCATCGCTGATCGATCTCGTCGGGAAGGCCCCCGCGGGTGGGCGTACGGCGAGCACGCTCGCCACCGGGGTCACCATCGGTGTCGTCA
>CAYGLH010000471.1:0-2555 GCA_964350535.1 uncultured Ilumatobacteraceae bacterium | reverse complement strand
ACGGTCAGTTCGGGCCCGAGGCCGACAAGGGAGGCTTCGACGTGGTGTTGCAGGCGGAGTCGGGCGTGATGAGCGTGACCGGTGACCGCAGCACCGGGCCGGCCAAGGTGGGGGTGCCACTACTCGACCTCGGCGCGGGTCTCTGCTGTGTCGTCGGTGTGCTCGCAGCCTTGGAGGAACGTCGTTCGCCCGGGCTTGGCAACCACGTGTCGTCCTCACTCTTCGAGTTCGCGCTGACCGGGTTCTTGACCCAGGTCGACGCGATCGTGCGTGACCACAAGGTGCCGGGGCTGCTCGGCGCCGACTCGCCAACATTCGCTCCGTACGGTGCATTCGCCTGCCAAGACCGATCGATCATCATCGCCGGAGCGGGATCGGAACAGCTCTGGCAGAAGCTCTGCCAGGTGCTCGAGGCGCCGGACTGGACCGACGATCCGCGGTTCGCAAGCAACGCCGACCGGGTTGCCCACCGCGAGCTCTTGACCGAGTTGATCGAAGCCCGACTCCGCCGCGCACCGGCCCAGCGGTGGCTCGACGCGCTTAATGCTGCGGGTGTGCCCGTCGGTGACGTGCGAGACGCAGAGGCAGCCCTGCTCTCGCCACAAGCGGCGGCGCTCGGGTCGGTCTACGAACAATCCTCTCACGTCGACTACTGGATGATCGCCGCCCCGCTCCGGGCCGGGACGGATCCACTGCGAGCACCCGGCCCGGCGCCGTCGCTCGGACAGCACGACGATCAGATCCGCGCAATGGTCGAGGGCTGAACAGTGGATACCGACGTCCCCCGCCAGTTCCTCGATGCGGCTGTGATCGACGAGGTGTTGGCCCGCACCGAGCGGATCGCCTCGATCGCCGGTCCACCACTCGACGAACGCGCCCGCGGCGACGAGGTCGAGGCGTGGTTCGTGAACGACGGCTGCGGGCTGGTGCGCCGCGACCAGGCCGGCAACGTTTGGGCTCGGTGCCGCACTGGTTCCGGCCCAGCGGTAGTGGTGGCGGCTCATCTCGACACGGTGTTTGCCCGGACGGTTCAACACGGTCTGCGACGTCAAGGCGATCGCCTGATCGGTCCGTCGGTCGGCGACGACAGCGTTGCCCTGGCGTCGTTGGCGATGCTGCCCTCGGTGCTGCCGTCCGATCTAGAACGGCCAGTCTGGCTACTGGCCACCGTCGGCGAGGAAGGGCTCGGCAACCTGCGCGGGATCCGCCACGCCCTCGACGTCCCGCAGACTCCGATCGGCTCATTGCTGGCGGTGGAGGGCAACTACCTAGGCAGGGTCGGCGTGGTGGGCGTCGGCTCGGTCAGACTGCGGATCACCTACCTGTGCGTCGGCGGCCACGCTTGGGAGCGCCGATCCGAGCCGAGTGCGGTCCATCTGGCCGGGCGTGCAATCGCCCAGCTCGACACCTTGGCGGGCGCGTCCGGTGCCGACGTGGCGGTCAACGTCGGAATCGTGACTGGCGGCGAAGCGATCAACGCCCGTGCCCAGTCGGCAACGTTCGACATCGACCTGCGTGCCGATCGACAGGAGTCGTTGGACGACTTGCGAGCGGCAGCGCTTCAGATCGTCGGCGAGGTCGGCCGTGGCGCGACGAGTGTCGAGCAGATCGAGCTCGGAAACCGGCCGGCCGGCTCAATAGATCGCGGGCACCCGCTCGTGGCCACCACGCTGGCGGCATACCGCGAGGCGGGTGTCGAGAGCGATCTGATTGCTAGCAGCACCGACGCGAACGCCGCGTTCGCGGCGGGTATCCCTGCCGTTGCGGTCGGCGTGGCGGTCGGAGCGGACGAACACACCGAACAGGAGTGGATCGACGTCACCACGCTGGCCAGCGGTCTGACCGGATTCACAGGAGCGGTCATCGCGGCCGCAGGAAGGAGACACCCATGAGGCGGTCGGTCGTGCTGCAGGGTGTGGACGCCCCGGATGAGTTCCTTGCTCAGACGGCGCGGATCGAAGAGCTCGGTTACCAGCACCTGTGGCTGACCGACTCCTCACTGCACACCCGCAGCCCTTGGAGCTACCTAGCGTTGGCCGCCGCCAACACCACCACGTTGACGCTTGGGACCGCCGTGACGAACCCGCTAACGCGTCATCCGGCGATCACTGCGGTCGAGTCGGCCACGGTCGCTGAGATCTCGGGCGGACGATTCGTGCTGGGAATCGGGGCCGGCGACCGACCACTCCTGGCAATGGGGATGACTCCCGCACGATTGCAGACGACCGAGCGGGCGATCGAGGTGATTCGCGAGCTGCACACCGGCGCCCACGTTGACTCCCCCGACGGTCCGCTCGTGCTCGATGACGCGCATATGCGGTTCCCGCCGGCGAGCGATATCCCGATCCACGTCTCGGCCTCAGGGCCGCGCACGCTCGAGATGGCCGGGCGGGTTGCAGACGGTGTGATCATGTTGTGCGGGCTTGACCCGGTCGGCATCGAGTGGGCGCTCTCTCACGTCGAGCGAGGCGCAGCGAGCGTCGACCGCCCGCGGCCACCGGTGAGCGTGTTCGCCTATGGTGCGGTCAGCGACGATCGCGATCAGGCAATGGCCG
>CAYGLH010000470.1:0-2555 GCA_964350535.1 uncultured Ilumatobacteraceae bacterium | reverse complement strand
GTCTGCGACCAGTCGACGTTGGCCATGAAGGTCCACGCCTCGCTGATCAGCGACCACAGGATGAGGACGGAGATGACGATCGACGCCAACGCGGCGGCGAGGAAGAGGCCGCGGATGGTCCCTTCGCGCAGCTTGCGGCGGGACGGAGCGACCAGGTCGTCGATCGTGACGGACGGTTTCGAGCTGTTCATGGAGCCTCGGACGGGATCGGCGGCGACGGGGGAACGGTAGTAGGGATCGCCGGCGGCCCCGCCCGTCCCGTCGGGGGGTGGACGGGAGGACGGGGCCGCAACGGCGGAGCGGGATCAGCCCTTGGCGCTCTCCCAGTTCGAGCGGACCTCGTCCTTGGCGTCGTCGGTGAGGGCGACGTAGCCGACCTCGACCGTGGCGACGTCGAGACCGTCGGCGACGTAGAAGTCGACGAACGCCGTCAGCGCCTCGCTCTCGGCAGCCTTGGCGTTGTTCACGTAGATGAACAGCGGACGGCTGATCGGGTAGCTGTTGTCGGCGATGCTCTCGGGCGTCGCCGCGACGCAGCCGTCGCCACCGTCGGCCTCGATCAGCTTGACGCCCTGGGCGTTCGCGGCGAAGGCGTAGCCGACCCAACCGAAGGTGGTGTCTCCACCCTGGATGCCGGTGAGGATGACGTTGTCGTCAGCCGACGGGTTGTAGTCGGGCCGGGTCTCGGCCTCCTGACCGCGCTCCTCGGCGATGTCCTCGAGGACGATCTCGACGAAGCTGTCGTAGGTGCCCGACTCCTCGCCGGGGCCGTAGATGTCGAGCGATGCGTCCGGCAGGTTGCCGTCGCCGCCGATCTCGGTGATGAGGTCGTTGGCGTCGCTCCAGTTGCCGAAGCCCGTCGACTCGGGGCCGACGAGACCGTAGAGCTGCTCGAAGCTCAGGCACTCGACGTCGTTGCCCTCGTGGGTCATGATCGCCATGCCGTCGATCCCGACCTGGATCTCGGTGTACTCGATGCCGTTGTCGGCGCAGGTCGCGGCCTCCTCGTCGGAGATCGCCCGGGAGGCGTCGGAGATGTCGGTCTCACCGTCGCAGAAGAGCTGGAAGCCGTCGCCGGTGCCCGGACCGTCGACCGTGATGTTGACGTTCGGGGCCTGCTCGTTGAAGAGCTCCTGCACGCGGACCGAGACCGGCTCGACCGTCGACGAACCGGAGATGTCGATCGTGCCCTCGAGGCTCGACAGGTCGGCGGTCTCGCCGCCGTCCTCGTCCATGGCCTCGGTCGACTCG
The DNA here is from genome assembly GCA_964350535.1 of uncultured Ilumatobacteraceae bacterium. Classification (GTDB taxonomy): domain Bacteria; phylum Actinomycetota; class Acidimicrobiia; order Acidimicrobiales; family Ilumatobacteraceae; genus CAYGLH01. Next base: position 1,304 of record CAYGLH010000470.1, on the reverse strand, counting down.
GACTCCTCCTCCATGGCCTCGGTCGTCTCGGACTCCTCTGCCGGAGCCTCGGTCTCCTCCGTGGCCTCCTCGGCGGGCGCTTCGGTGGTGTCCGTGTCGTCGCCGGAATCGTCGTCGTCGCCGCACGCTGCGACCACGAGACCGAGGGCGAGTGCACCTGCGAAGATGCGACGCTTGCTGTTCACGCTGTGTACTCCTCTTGGGGATTGGTTGGGGTACGAAGCCGGACTCGGGTCCTGCTCCAGCGCGCACGCTAAGCACCCGAAGTGAACCGACTGTCCGGTCGGGTGAACGGAAGGTGAACGACGGGAGAGGGTTCGGCGAACAGGCGCGGGAGGGGGCCGATCAGCGGTGCGCAGCGAGTTGTTGGTGCGCTGCCCACCGGTACATCCGCTCCTGCGGATGTGGCTCGAACGCGTCGCTCGGACCGATCCGCTGCCAGCTCGCGTCCGGCTGCAGCTCCCAGGCCACCACGTCGTCGGCGAGGGCGAACTCGAGCGCCTGGTCGAGCCATGCCCGATGCTTCGGGTGCTCGATCGGCGTGAGCACCTCGACGCGACGGTCGAGGTTGCGCGGCATCAGGTCCGCCGAGCCGATGAGGTGCACGGCGTCCGCCGTCGCCTCGGCCAGCTGGACACCCTCGACCACGTTGCCGTGGGCGAACCGGTAGATCCTGCTGTGCTCGAGGTACCGGCCGAGGATGCTGCGGACACGGATGTTCTCCGAGAGGCCCGGCACGCCGGCGCGCAGGCAGCAGATACCGCGCACGATCAGATCGATGCGGGTGCCGGCCGCGCTCGCCGCGTACAGCGCTTCGATGATGGTGTCGTCGGCGATGCTGTTGCACTTGAGCGTGATGTGCCCCGCCTCGCCGAACGACGCCTCGTGCTCGATGAGGTCGGTGATCTGCGGGCGGAGGTCGCGCGGGGCGACCGAGAGCGTGCGGTACTCCTCCGACCGGCTGTACCCGGTGAGGTGGTTGAACAACTGGGCGGCGTCGGCCCCGATGTCGACGTCGCAGGTGATCATCCCGAGGTCCTCGTAGAGGCGGGCGGTCTTGCCGTTGTAGTTGCCCGTCCCCACGTGCACGTAGCGGCGCAGCCGGTCGCCGTCGTCGCGCACGACGAGAACCACCTTCGAGTGGGTCTTCAGCCCCACCATGCCGTACACGACGTGCACGCCGGACCGCTCCATCTGCTTCGCCCACTGCACGTTGGTGGCCTCGTCGAAGCGCGCCTTCAGCTCCACCAGCACCGTCACCTGGACGCCGCGCTCGGCGGCGCGCATCAGGCTGCGCACGATGG
>CAYGLH010000469.1:0-2556 GCA_964350535.1 uncultured Ilumatobacteraceae bacterium | reverse complement strand
GAGGAGCGGCTTCGGGGCGCTGTCGACGAGGTCCTTGGCGTCCTTCAGGCCCACGCCGAGGAGGTCCTTGACGACCTTCACGACCTGGATCTTCTGGGCACCGGCACCGGCGAGGATGACGTCGAACTCGTCCTTCTCCTCAGCGGCCTCGGCCTCGCCACCACCGGCGGGCGCGCCCGCCGCGGCGACGGCGACCGGCGCAGCGGCGGTCACGTCGAACTTCTCTTCGAACGCGTCGAGGAGCTCCTTGAGCTCGATGACGGTCATCTCGCTGATGGCGTCGAGAATCTCTTCCTTGGTAGCCATGTCTTTCCTACTTTCTGAAATGTGCTCTGTGCGTCGCGCTCAGCGCGATCTGTGCGGCACAGAATCGATTGGGGTGTGGGGTGGTCCGGTCAGGCAGCGCTCTCGCGCTGCTCGATGAGGGCGTTCAGGCCGTACGCGAAGTTGCGCGGCAGCGCGGCGAGCAGGCCGGCGGTCTTGTTGAGCGGCGCCTGCAGGGCACCGGCGAGACGAGCCAGCAGCTCCTCACGGGACGGCAGGCTGGCCAGCGCCTTGACGTCATCAGCGGACATCGCGCTCTGGCCGAGGATCCCGCCCTTGACGACGAGCGCCGGGTTGGCCTTGGCCTGAGCGGTGAGCGCCTTGGCGGCGGCCACCGAATCGCCGGTGACGAACGTGAGGGCGGTCGGTCCGCTGAGGTGCTCGACGAGCGCCTCGGCACCGGCCTTCTCGGCGGCGAGCTTGACCAGGGTGTTCTTGTACACCTTGTGCTCGGCTCCAGCCTCGCGCAGCGGGGCCCGCAGCGCAGCCATGTCGGCCACGGACATGCCGCGGTACTCCGTCACGAAGACGGCGACGCTGTCACCGAGCTTGCCGGCGACCTCCTCGACGATGGCGACCTTGTCGGCGCGCGGTTCGTGGGTCTGGGTCATGTGTGTGCATTCCTCCTTTCGCTTCGACTCGGGGTGGCTCGCAATGGATGCGAGCACCGCCGAGGAGCGCACGAACCGCACGGAGCGGATCGTGGTTCGTCGGAGGACTGCACCTCGGCTGGCGGGATCGGGATCCCATTACCCACGGATGTGGACCAACGGTCTTCGGCGAGCAACCGGTAGTTGGTTGTGTCGGCGCCCCAGGCTACGGCCGATCGCCCGCAACCACACGCGGCCGGCGTGGCCGGGAAACGCAGTGACGGAGCGAGCGGCCACACGTGGCGTGCGTGGCCGGGGAACGCAGTGACGTCTCAGACCTCGGGCTTGAGGCGAGCGGTGTCGACCCGCACGCCGGGGCCCATCGTGGCCGAGACCGTGACCTTCTTGATGTAGCGGCCCTTGGCCGAGGCCGGCTTGGCGCGCTGCAGCTCGTCGATCACGGCGAAGAAGTTCTTCGTCAGCGCGTCGGGCTCGAAGCTGGCCTTGCCGATCGGCACGTGGACGTTGCCGTAGCGGTCGGTGCGGTACTCGACCTTGCCGCCCTTGAACTCGCCGACCGCCTTGGCGACGTCGGGCGTGACCGTGCCGGTCTTGGGGTTCGGCATCAGACCGCGGGGCCCGAGCGTGCGGCCGAGCCGGCCGACGAGGGGCATCATGTCGGGCGAGGCGATGACGAGGTCGAAGTCCATCTTCCCGGCCTCGACCTCTTCGGCGAGGTCGTCGGCACCGACGATGTCGGCACCGGCCTCGCGGGCGGCCTCCGCGGCCTCACCCGTGGCGAACACGGCGACGCGGACGTCCTTGCCCGTTCCGGCCGGCAGCGCGACGGTGCCGCGCACCATCTGGTCGGCCTTGCGCGGGTCGACGCCGAGCCGGATCGAGGTGTCGATGCTCTCGTCGAAGGTGGCAGAGGCAGTGGCCTTCGCCAGTCCGACGGCTTCGGCGGGACCGTAGAGCTGGTCCCGGTCGAACTTCTTGCTCGCGTCGGTGAACTTCTTTCCTGACATTGTCTGTCTCCCTCAGTGGTCGAGCCCGCCGGGCGAGGTCGTCCCGGTCGTGGCGTGTGTTGCGATTGGGTGGTCGGCGCTGGGCGCGCTACTTGACGTCGATGCCCATCGAGCGGGCGGTGCCACGGACCTGCTGCTTGGCGGCCTCGAGATCGTAGGCGTTGAGGTCGGGCATCTTGATCTCGGCGATCTCGGCGACATCGGCGTCGCTGATCGACCCGGCGGTCTCCGAACCCGGGTTGTGCGCGGCCTTCTCGAGGCCGGCCTTCTGCCGGATCAGCGTGGCGGTCGGCGGGGTCTTGAGGATGAAGTCGAAGCTTCGGTCCTCGTAGATGGTGATCTCGGTCGGGACGACGGTGCCGGCCTGGGCCTCGGTCTGGGCGTTGTACGCCTTGACGAAGTCCATGATCGCGATGCCGTGCGGACCGAGCGCGGTACCGACCGGCGGCGCCGGGCTGGCCTTGCCGGCCTCGATCTGGATCTTGACGACCGCAGCAACCTTCTTCTTTGCCATCTTCGTGTCTCTCTATCTCAGGCGTTCGTGAGGGGGTTCGTGGGGATCACAGCTTGCTGACCTGGCTGAAGTCCATCTCGACCAGCGTCTCGCGGCCGAA
>CAYGLH010000468.1:0-2558 GCA_964350535.1 uncultured Ilumatobacteraceae bacterium | reverse complement strand
CGGCACCGCCCTCATCCGGGCCCGCGAGTCGGTCGCCAAGGTCGTCGAGTCGCTCGAGGGCGACGAGAAGACCGGTGCCAAGACGGTGTGGGAGGCGCTCATCGCGCCGGCCCGCAACATCGCCGACAACGCCGGCCTCGAGGGTTCGGTCATGGTGCGTGCGGTCGAGTCCGAGACCGGCACGACCGGCCTCAACGCGGCCACCGGCGAGATCGAGGATCTCCTCAAGGCCGGCATCATCGACCCGGCCAAGGTGACCCGTGCGGGTCTCCAGAACGCCGCGTCGATCGCCGCGATGGTGCTGACCACCGAGTGCCTCGTCGCCGACGAGCCCGAGCCCGAGCCGGCGATGCCCGCCGGCGGCGGCATGGGCGGCATGGGCGGCATGATGTGATCCAGCCCTCGGGCTGAAACACATCGAGCTACGCGCGCTGAACGGAGCCCCGGCCTCGTGCCGGGGCTCCGTCGCGTCCGGGCGTCGATACTCTCGGGGTGGTGAAGGTGGAGAGGGCGCTGCGGCCGTTCTGGTTGCACCAGGTGGTCGAGTACGTGATCGGGCTGGTCCTGATCAGCCTGGCGATCCAGAGCCCGGTGCCCGCCGTGCCAGCCGTGCTCGGTCTGGTGATCGTGCTCAACGCGGCGATCGCCCGTGGCCCGGCGGGGGCGTTCAACGTGCTCCATCGCAAGGCGCACCGGGTCGTCGACGTCGTCGTGATCGTGGCGCTCGTCGCCGCCGCGTTCCAACCGTGGTTCGAGGTCGACACCACGGGGCAACTGCTGCTGATCCTGATCGCCCTCGTGCTGGCGGTGGTGTGGTTCCACACCGATTTCGAGGACCGGTCGGGGCGCAAGGCGCGCCGGAGCGCTCAGGCCCGGCCGAGCAGCGAGGAGCGCGGTCGTCAGGCCGGCCGGGTGGTCGGTGACACCGTCAACTCGCTGAAGCGCTGGGGACGGCAGTTCACCGACGACGACGAGGGGTGAGAACCGGGGCGACCCGTAGAATCGTCGCATGAGCTTCGAGCAGCCTGCGCCCGACCTCGCCCGGATCATCGCCGCGTGGGAGTCGTGGGAGAACGGCGAGGAGGCACCCGGCCGGGTGTTGTCCGAGATGAAGACGGCCGGCCTGCCCGCCGTGCTCGAACAGCTCAACGAGGACGCCGCCCCGGCCTCCTCCTGATCGCCGGCGCGATCGCGGCATGTCCGACGTCCAGCGCCGGCCCGGCGGTGCTCAGCGCATCCCTCGGCCGCCCGTGTGGAGCGAGGACGATCGCACCCCGTGGCCGCTCGGCGCCTCGCCCTCCGTCGACGAGTTCGTCGGGGCCATCCGCGCCCACCCGCATCCACCCGATCCGCCGGTGGGAGCGCGCCAGAGCGCGGTGCTCGCGCTGCTCCACGAGAGCGAACACGGCGCGGAGGTCCTGCTCACGCGACGGTCGATGGAGCTGCGCAACCACAAGGGCGAGATCAGCTTCCCCGGCGGCCGCCTCGACCCGGGGGAGACGCCGATCGACGCGGCGCTGCGCGAGGCCGACGAGGAGGTCGGACTCGACCCGTCGAGCGTCGAGGTCGTCGGCGAGCTCGACCACATCACCACGATGGTCTCGAAGAGCTACATCATCCCGGTGGTCGCCACCGTCGGTGCGCGCCCGGCGCTGGCGCCGCGCACGATGGAGGTCGACCGTGTGCTGTGGACACCGGTCGCCGAGCTGACCCGGCCCGGCACCTACCGTCGCGAGACGTGGGGCTCGATCCCCCTCGACCGGCCGCTGCACTTCTTCGAGCTCGACGACGAGACCGTGTGGGGCGCCACCGCCCACATGCTGGTCGAGCTGCTCACCGCCGTGCTCTAGACGCCGTCGCAGCCGCTGACGAGGTGGAACGTGCGCTGCGAGGCGTCGTCGGGCGCCGGCGCTCGCGGGTCTCTGCCGCTGTCACCGCCGAAACCCGTGACGGTGCGACGAAGTCCTTGCAACACCTCAGCGCTCGCGCGGATCGTTGGAGGTATGGAGGGGACGGCCGCACGCGAGTGCGCCACCGGGGCATCGCCGACGGCCACGCCGGGCGAGCGGCGGGTGGAGGCCTTGTTCCGGCGCGAGTACGAGCCGATGCACCGTCTCGCCTACACGTTGCTGCGGTCGGACGCCGACGCGGAGGAGGTGGTGCAGGAGGCGTTCCTGGCGGTGATCGACCACCTCGACGACATCGTCAACCCTGGTGGCTACCTGCGGACGACGGTGGTCAACGCGGCTCGTAAGCGCCTCGGGCGTCGCCCCGCCGATGTTCGCTATGACGACGCGACCGCCCACGGCGAGGACGGGTCCGGCGCTGCGCCGGACTACCTGCTCGACGTCGTCGACGGCCTGCCCGAGCGGGAGCGGACCGCCGTCGTCCTGCGCTACTACGCGTGCTGGAACGCGACCGAGATCGGTGAGGTGCTCGGGTGTCCGGCGTCGACCGTTCGCTCGATCCTGCACCGCACGCTCACCCACCTGCGCGAAAGGTTGCACGATGCTCGATGAGCTCGAACGTCGCCTCGGCGAGGAACTTAGGGCTCGCGC
>CAYGLH010000467.1:1299-2566 GCA_964350535.1 uncultured Ilumatobacteraceae bacterium | reverse complement strand
TGGTGGGTATGGCGCTCTCGACCGGCTTCTATTCCCACTCCTGATCGCTGCCGCATGCGTCGCAGGTGTCTGGCTGATCTGGCGCGCCAACAGGAGGCCGGTCTCCGCAATCGGTATGATTGTTGGAGCGGCAATCGGGATACTGGTGCCGTCCCAGGTCGAACTAAATTCGCGTTGGACCTACCGATGGTTCAACCCCGTTGACTATTCCATCGACGTTGATAGTCCCGATTACGTGAGCGCGGGCGAGCAACAGGCGATGGTCTGGCTGCGAGCGAACAGCGACGAGAACGACGTAATCGCGACCAATGTTCATTGTCGCCCGCCGGATGCCGAGAGCGTTTGTGACGCCCGCGGATTCTGGGTTGTCGGACTCAGTGGTCGTCGAGCCGTTCTGGAGGCTTGGGCATACACGCCGGAAGCGCAGGCACAGCATGGTGTCAACAATCGTGTCTGGTCCCTGCAACCGTCACCGTTTACGACGCAGGCGAGAGTGAACGAAGCGGTCTTTGAAGCGGGTGACTTGATGGCGCTCGACGAAATGGTTCAACGATTCGACACGCGTTGGCTGGTAGGTGTGCGGCGGGCCGGTGCCATGCCGGCGATTCCGTCCGAGCGAGCGGCGCTGCGGTTCGATAACGGTGAGGTCGCCATCTACGAGCTCCTGTCCGAGCCGGCGCTGTGACATGAGTACCCAGGTCCGAGTCCGTGGCTGAGGACGGTGCGCGCCCGGGAAGTGCTTGGCCAATGCCCAGGCTCCTGCGTCAGCTGTTGGCCCCCATCCCAGACCAAGTGTGAGGCGGACTTGGATCTCGTCTGCCTACACCGATCGCCGGCCCGGGCGGCGGCGATCGACTCGGAGGAGATGTCCTCGCGGTCGGGTGTTGTTCGGGTCGACCAGCGCGCGTAGCTACTGGGGAAAGTCGTTTGTGTCGTAGCGCGGCATGGTCAGCATGTCGTGCTTGCCGATCCACGCAGTGTCGACCTCCGTGGTCAGGCCCAACCTGCAGTCGCGCGCTCGCAGCACGTCGAGGAGCGGTTCGCTCCACGCACCGTAGGGGTAGCACATCGCCCACCCCTGATCGACGGGCATGCCGATGTCGCTGAGGAACTCCAGTGCGCCGTCGACCTCCGACTCCTGGTCGGCGCGGTCGAGGCGGTCGAGCCAGTAGTGGGAGACGCCGTGCGAGCCGAAGTACATCCCGTTGTCGACCATGACTCGAGCCTGCTCCTCGGTCAGGTAGAGCTCGGCGGCGAATGCCGCTTC
>CAYGLH010000467.1:0-1289 GCA_964350535.1 uncultured Ilumatobacteraceae bacterium | reverse complement strand
GCTGAGACGTACTCCGCGAAGAGTCGGCGGGCGATCTGATTGCGGAGGTCTTCGGGGAGGACGGTCTGCAGCATTCGCTTGACGTAGATCGTCTCGCCATCGTCGAAGCGGTTCGGCTTGGCCCACGCGGCGCGGTAGTCCTCGGGGCTCTCGAGGCCGTACCCCTGGCGAGCCGACTCGACTTCGCGGTCGATTGCAGCGCCGAGCGGCGCTGCCGAGGGTGCGGAGGCGAGGATGAAGTGGACGCGGTTGACGTCGAGCAGCTCGCTGTCGCGCACCGGTGCCACGGGTGGGAAGAAGGATCCTTGCAATCCCCGGTCGTGGAGGATGGGGAACACGATGTCGTAGTGCTCGGCGTAGCCGTCGTCGAACGTGAGCAGTGCGGCGTTTGGCGGCAGCGGCGCCTCCTCGGCGGTCGCGGCGACAACGTCCTCCATCCGGACGATCGTGAACCTCTGGCTGAGGTGATCGAGCTGACGGCGGAAGCCGGCGACGTCGAGCCCTTTGATCCCGGGATAGCGGGTGCGTGCGAAGTCGCGGACGTAGTGATACATCACGATCGTCACCGGCTGCGCCATGCGACGAGGATAGGAGCTGCGCGGCGCAGCCGGGGGCGAAGTCCCACCTCGGAGGTAGATTGCGCGCCGATGAGGGTGCCGTTGGCCGTACCGAACCTCGACGGGCGCGAGGCCGAATACCTGCAGGAGTGCATCGCGTCGACCTTCGTGTCGACCGCCGGGCCGTTCGTCACGCGTTTCGAGGAGCAGATCGCAGCGGCGAGCGGCTGCGAACGGTCCGTAGTGATGTGCTCCGGCACGGTCGCGCTGCAGATGGCACTCGAAGGTCTCGGCATCGGCGCCGGCGACCTGGTCATGGTGCCATCGCTCACGTTCATCGCATCGCCGAACTCAGTTCGCCACTCGGGCGCCGATGTGTGGGTGGCCGACGTGACCGAGGACGAGTGGACGCTCGACCTCGAGCTCGCCCGGGCCGCGATCGAAGGCGAGACGGAGCCACACCCCCAGGGGCGACGCCACATCCGGTCGGGCCAAATCCTGCGGGCGATCATGCCGGTGATGATCATGGGGGCGAGCATCGACGTCGAGGCCTACGTTGCGTTCGCGCGGGAGTTCGGGCTGAGGGTGGTCGTCGACGCCGCTGCGGCGATCGGTGCCACGACGCCGGCAGGTCGCCGGTTGGCGGACGCTGGAGCCGATGCCATCTGCTACTCGTTCAACGGGAACAAGACCGTCACGAGCGGCGGCGGAGGTGCTGTAGCATCTGGGGAC
>CAYGLH010000466.1:309-2570 GCA_964350535.1 uncultured Ilumatobacteraceae bacterium | reverse complement strand
AACGTGGGGGGGGGTGGAGCGGGGGTCAGCTGCGGCGGCGGGCGATCTCTGCCGTGATCGCCGGGACGACCTCGTGGAGGTCGCCGATCACCGCCAGGTCGGCCTTGGCCACCATGTTGGCCTCGGCGTCGGTGTTGATGGCGATGATGTGCTTGCTCGCCTTGGCGCCGACCCAGTGCTGGATCGCGCCAGAGATGCCGCACGCCACGTACACCTCCGGTGCGATCCTCGTGCCCGTCTGTCCGACCTGGTCGGCGTGGTTGCGCCAGCCGTTGTTGGTCACCGCACGCGAACAGCCGACGACACCGCCGAGGGCCGCAGCGAGTTGTTCGAGCGCGGCGAACCCCTCCGCCGAGCCGACGCCGCGCCCACCGCCGACGACCACGGGTGCGGTCGCCAGCGTCACGCCGGCCTCCCGCTCGACGCGGCTGGACACCACGCTGCGCGCCAACCGGTCGTCCAGGTCGAGCTGCAGGTCGACGACGGTCGGCGCGACCGGCTCCGGAGTCGGTGATGCGTCGACCGCGTGCAGGGCGCTGGTCGCCAGCACGGTGTCGGCGTGGAGCGTGGCGTGCTCGAGCAGCGAGCCGCCCCAGCGGAGCCGGACCACCTCGCTCGGGTCGCCCGGCGAGATCGAGGTGCAGTTCGCCGCGAACGGGAGGTCGAGGCGAGCGGCCGCCTGGGCGAGCACCTCGTTGCCGCGATCGGTTCCGGTGGCGAGCACGACCGCCGGCTCGAGCCGCCGGGTCGCGTCGGCGAGCGCCTGCCCCCACGCCTCGGGGCCGTAGTCCGTGAGGAGCTGGTGGGTCGCGTGCCGAATCGTCACGGCGCCGTGTTCGCCGAGGATGTCGGGGACGTCGTCGGCGACCTCGCCCAGCACGAGCGTCTCGAGCGGTGCACCGAGCGCTGCGGCGATGCCCCGCCCGGTAGCGAGCGCCTCGAGCGTCGCGGGCGACAGCGTGCCGCGGTCGTGCTCGACCAACACCAGGACGCTCACGGTCGCCTCACCTGCCGGGACCCCGGAGACGAACACGGGTCAGGCGTCGTCAGCCGCACACGGGATCGCTGGGTGGGGCACATCACAGCACCCCCAACCCTTCGAGCTCGTCGACCACGGCCGGTGCCGCCTCCGCCCCGTGGCCCAGCACCACGGTGTCGGTCTGCTCTTCGACCGGCCGTTCCAGGCGGTGCATCACCAGTCCACCGGCCTCAGCAGCGGTGGACAGGTGCGCCACCTCGATCTTCTTCGACGCGAGGCGCCCGCGCATCGTGGGGTACCGCGGCAGGTTCAGGCCCTCCTTGATCCCGACGGCGGCGGGCAGCGGCAGTCGGTATTGCTCGCGGCCCGCGTCGCTCTCGCGCTCGACGATGGCCACCCAGTCCTCGACCGACAGGTGCTTGGCGCCGTTGACCATCGGGCGGTCGAGGGCGTGGGCGACCCGGATCCCGACCTGGAAGTTGCCACCGTCGGCCGACTCGTTGCCGAACAGCAGCAGGTCGAACGCCCCGTCAGCGGCCTCCATCACGGTGACGGCCTCGACGATCGCCGCCGCAGTGGCTTGCGGGTCGAGCTCGCCGGCACCGTCGACGAGCGCCGCTGCGTGCATCCCGACGCTGGCCGCGTAGCGCAGTTGTTCCTCGGACTCGGGCGGCCCGACCGTCAACACGGTGGCGATCCCACCGTGGTGCTCGGTGAGTTCGACCGCCGCCTCGACGGCGCACTCCTCGTGCGGGCTGGTGGTGAAGGCCAGATGGGCGGTGTCGATCGACCGGGCGTCGTCGGTGAGGTTGATCTTGGCGCCCGGGGCCGGCACGCGCTTGACACAGACGAGGATCCTCATGCCGGGTCGCTCTTCATCCGCTCGTCGTCGGGGTCGAACAGTGGCCGGCTGCCGACCCTCGCCACCCTCACCGGGTACTGCTCGTCCATGTAGATCACACCGAGCTCCGTCCCCTCGACCGCGTGCTCGGGTGGGAGGTAGGCCATCAGCAGGAACGTGCCGAGCGAGGGCGCTGCGCCGGCGGTGGTGACGCGCGAGACGCGGCCGTGGGCGTCGACGATGCGCTCGCCGTGCGGTGTGACGATCGGTTCGTTGCCGCCGGTCGGGAATCGATCGATGCCCTCCGACGAGGTGTGGTCGAGCATCTCGAGGGTGCAGAGCGTGGCGACGGGCTCGGCCTCGCGGGCGGCGAGGTAGGCCTCCTTGCCGATGAAGTCCGCAGACTTCACCTTCGGTCGCGCGAGCCCGGCCTCGACCGGG
>CAYGLH010000466.1:0-299 GCA_964350535.1 uncultured Ilumatobacteraceae bacterium | reverse complement strand
CTTCTCGATGCGGCCCGTCACGGCGTAGACGCCGATGCCGATCGGGCGGATCCCGAACTCCTCGCCGGCCTCGGCGATGGTGTCCCACACCCGCAGTCCGTGCTCGACGTTCGTGTAGATCTCCCAACCGTTCTCGCCGACGTAGGAGATGCGGAACATCGTGCACGGCACGCCGTCGATCAGCACGTCGCGCACGTGGCCGTACGGGAAGCCCGCCTGGGTGACGTCGTAGGGCTGGTGCTGGCCGGTGACGATCTTGGCCATCGTCGCCTGCGCCTTCGGGCCCCAGACGCCGATCG
>CAYGLH010000465.1:0-2580 GCA_964350535.1 uncultured Ilumatobacteraceae bacterium | reverse complement strand
CAGTCGCCTTGGTCGGCGATGTCGTCGAGTGCGGCCCATTGGTGGCTGGTGGCGAGGGCTGCGACGGCTTGGTCGCTGAGCTGTTGGTTCTTGGTCTCTTGGCCGGTGAACCATTGGTCGAGCCAGGCGCACGCGACGGCGCCGGTGATCCGTACGACGGTTTGGTAGTGGTTGGCACCCTCGAGGGGGATCGCGGTGGGGTCGAAACCGTCTGGCAACGGCACACCTGCGAGCAGCAGTTCGATGTCGATGTCGCGGTCGTCGGCGGCGGCCACGGTGGTGGTGGCGATCGGTGGCAGGGTGTCGGTGGGTTCGTCGGCGGGCTGTTCGGTGACGGTGATCGGGACGTCGTGGGTGCCGATGACCGTTCCGGTGGCGTCGCTGGCGACGGCGTGCAGTGTCGTGGCACCGACATTGTGGAAGCTGATGTCGGCGCGGCTCTTGATGTCGGCGAACTGGCGTCGGGGTGTGGGTGGCTCTGCGCTGCCGATGGGGATGGTGTCGACGGGTGCTGTGGTGGTGGTCGGGATGGGCTGGTCGGTGACGGTGGCGATGTCGGGGTCGGCGATGGTGTAGTCGAGCGTGTAGTCGACGATCGGGAGTGGTTGGCAGGTGGTGGTGTCGTACACCTGGAAGCTGGCGCCGTAGCCGCTGCCGACCCACCCGTCGATGGTCGGGAAGTCGGCGACGAGAGCGACCGGGCCGGTCGGGTTGTCGCACACGTCCGGCTGGACGAAGGCCTGCAGGGTCATGTCGGTGATGTGCAGGTTGGCGAGCTCGAGGTCGCCGGTGAAGGCCTCGCCGAGCGGTGTCTCGAAGAACCGTCCAGTGGCGGGAGGTTCGATCCACTGACCCGGGGTGGTGCCGTTGTAGGTGCGGATCTCATCAGCCCACCAGCTGGCGCCGTCGGACGCGAAGTAGATGTTGATCCGCTGCTCGACGTCGCCGTCGAACCACGTCAGCTCGAGGGTCGTGGACTCCTCGGGCATCCCGGGATCACCCTCGACCACCACCTCGGCGGGCGGGCTGAACGTGCCCGCCGGGGTGATCACCTCGACCCCCGCGGCGTCGAGACGCACGGTTTGGGTCTCGAACCGAAACGCCGGCACGGTGTCGGCGACAGGGTCGACGGGCGGGGGCGGGGTTGCGGGCTGATCGGCTGGTGCGGGTTCGGTGTCACGTCCGGTGACCACGACCAGACCACCGACCGCCAGCACCGCGGCTGCAGCAACGGCGAGCACAAGACCACGCCGATCTGATGGCGGCTCCTCGTCGGTGGCGACGAGCCGGACCGCGTCGGGGTCGAACTCGCCCGGATCACCCCGATCAACCGTCGCAGCGATCGCCTCGAGCCGTTCGGACCGGGTGTGCTCGAAGGAGTGGGAATCGAGGGTCTTCATGTCAGTTCCTTTCGCAACGTGCGCAGCGCTCGGGCGTGGCGCGACTTGACCGTGCCCGGCCGGCAATCCAACGTGGCGGCGATCTCGGCCTCGGTGAGACCCAGCCAGTAGCGGAGCACGACGACCGCCCGTTGCTCATAGGGCAGCCGTCGCAGCGAGTCGTCCAGCTCGCGTTCGTCGGCGGTCATCGCCTCCGGAGAGGGGCCGTGGCGGACCATCCGCAGTTGCGCTCGCTGCTGGGAGCGGTGCCAGCTCCGACACAGATTGACCGTCGTAGTACGCAACAACCCGGCCGGATTGTCGATCCGCCTGTCAGCGGTCGCCGCGTACCGGTAGACCCGAACGAACGCATCCTGGGCGACATCCTCCGCGACGTGCTCATCGCCGGTGAGCAGCCGCGCCAGGCGCATCGTGGCGAGATGGTGCTCCTGATAGAAGCGCTGGAAGCGGGCATCGACACGCCGCCCCCGTGGTGAACGCGCCACACCAGCCTCGCCACCATCCAGATCAAACGCCTGTCTCACACCTACAACGACTCCACCAACCCCTAAACGGTTCCCACAACAATCACAGAGACCCGCCGAGGTGTCGGTCTGAAACGCTCGGAGGGGGTTCGGGCAACAATTGAGTATGAGCGCAACCGACGCGGCGATCATCGCGGCCTCTCTCGACGATCCCGTTCGGTTCGCCCAGATCTTCGACCGCCACGTCGACGCGATCCGACGATTCGCGGTCGCCCGCATCGGCGGATCGAACGCCGAGGACGTGGCGGCCGAAGTGTTTCGGATCGCCTTCGAGCAGCGATCCAGATTCGATCCCGACACGGACGACTCTTTGCCGTGGCTGTACGGCATCGCCGCCAACCTCGTGCGCCGCGAGCTGCGCGGACGTGCGCGCGGCTACGCCGCGCTCGAACGACTGGGCTCGCGTGCTGAACCATCCGCAGATCCACTCATCGACACCCCCGCACGGCTGGACGCGCAGGCAGCGCTGTTCGAGATGCGCGACGCGCTCGACGCACTGTCGGAGGACGAACGCGAGCTGCTGCTGCCCGTGGCGTGGGAGCAACTGACCCCGACCGCCGCGGCGAAGGTCCTCGGCATACCAGCCGAGACCGCCCGAACCCGTCTGCACCGAGCCCGTCAACGAATCCGGCACCACACCAGCAACCACGACGACA
>CAYGLH010000464.1:0-2588 GCA_964350535.1 uncultured Ilumatobacteraceae bacterium | reverse complement strand
CTTGGCGGACTCGATGGCCATGTCGTTGGCGACCATCATCTTGACGAGGCCGTCGAAGTCGACCTCGGGCACCCAGCCGAGCTGCTGGCGGGCCTTGGAGGCATCGCCGATCAGCAGGTCGACCTCGGCCGGCCGGAAGAACTTCGGATCCTGACGCACGTAGTCCTGCCAGTTGTCGATCCCGACCTCGGCGAACGCCTTGATCACGAACTCCTCCACCGAATGGGTCTCGCCGGTGGCCACCACGTAGTCGTCGGGCTCGTCCTGCTGCAGCATCATCCACATCGCCCGCACGTAGTCGCCGGCGTATCCCCAGTCGCGCTTCGTGTCGAGCGTGCCCATCACCAACTCGTGCTGCAGCCCCAGCTTGATCCGCGCCGCCGCGTTGGAGACCTTGCGGGTGACGAACTCCACCCCGCGTCGCGGCCCCTCGTGGTTGAACAGGATCCCCGACGACGCATGCAGGCCGTAGCTCTCGCGGTAGTTGACCACGATGTCGTGCCCGAACACCTTCGCGCAGCCGTACGGGCTGCGCGGATGGAACGGCGTCAGCTCGTTCTGCGGCGTCTCCCGCACCTTGCCGAACATCTCCGAGCTCGACGCCTGGTAGAAGCGGATCGGGTTGTTCTGCGTCCCGCCGACCATCTTGATCGCCTCCAGCATCCGCAACACCCCCAACCCGGTGATGTTGGCGGTCAGCTCGGCCTGACTGAACGACAGCGCCACGAAGCTGATCGCCCCCAGGTTGTAGACCTCGTCGGGCTGGGCCAGCTCCAGCGCCGCCACCAGCGACGGCAGGTCAGCCAGGTCGCCGGTCAACAACTCGATGAACGGCAACTCCTCCTGCACGCGTGCGGCGCGAGGGTTGTTCTGCCCCTTCACCATCCCGTACACGTCGTAGCCACGACCGTGCAGGAACTCCGCGAGATGTTGGCCGTCCTGGCCCGTGATTCCGGTGATGAAGGCTCGTGGCATAGAAGACGCCGAGTCTAGGACCACACCACCCCGCACACCCCGAACGACGGCACACCGCGCGAACCGTTCCACGCACGCAGCGGCCGACGCGCCTGCCCCGAGCTCCCGACGCGCCGGTACGATCCGCCCTGCATGGTGCGCACATGGTGACGGTGGCGATCGACGCAGGTCCGCTGCACGGTCATCGGACCGGCGTGGGGACCGCCGTCGACGGGGTCGTGGGAGCGCTCGACGAACGCGACGACGTCGACCTCCGGCCCTACGTGCTGAGCGCCCGCGCCAAGCTGACCGACGGGCAACGCCGGCTGCCGCTGCCGGCCGGCGCGGCGGTGCGCCTGTGGGCCCAGCCGACGCCGGCGCGTCTCCGCCCCGTGTACGACCGGATGCTCCGCCGCCCGGACGTGGTGCACGGGACGAACTACGTCGTCCCGCCGACGTCGGCCCCGCGGGTGGTCAGCGTCTACGACTGCTGGTTCCTGCGCCACCCCGAGCTCGCCCACCCCGCCGTCGGCCGCGCCGGCGCCGTGCTGCGACGAGCCGCCGACGAAGGCGCCCACGTGGTGACCTCGTCGAAGGCCACCGCCGATGCCGTGCGCGAGTTGCTGCACACCGACCTGGTGCGGACGGTGTACCTCGGAGCGCCCGTGCCCGATTCGGACGATGCGCCATCGGACCCCGGTGCGGAGGTGCGCGACGCGCTCGGTGCGGCCCCGTTCATCCTCTCGCTCGGTACCGCCGAACGCCGCAAGAACCTTCCCGTGCTGATCGACGCGTTCAAGCGGGTCGCCGCAGAACACGAGACGGCACGACTCGTGCTCGCAGGCCAGACGGGCGACGACGAGGCGGCGATCGCTCGCGCCCTCGACCGCCTACCGGCCGCCACCCGGGCCAGGGTGCACCGCCTCGGCACCGTGGACGACGCGACGCGACACTGGCTCCTGCGCGCCGCGAAGACCCTCGCCTACCCGTCGCTCGACGAGGGGTTCGGATTCCCGATCCTCGAGGCACAACAGGTGGGCACGCCGGTCGTGGCGACCGCGGCGGGATCGATCCCGGAGGTCGCAGGGTCCGCTGCGCTGCTCAGCCCGCCGACGGACGTGGAGGCGCTCGCCGCCAACCTCTTCTGGGTGCTGAACGACGAGGCGATGCACGACAAGCTGGCGCGCCGGGGGCGCGCCAACGTCTCGCGCTTCTCCTGGTCCCGCACCGCCGACCAGCTCGCCGCCGTCTATCGCTCGATCGTCGAGGCGACATGACCGATCACGAGTCCAGTCACGACGAGTCCAGTCACGACGAGTCCAGTCACGATGCGGGCAGCAATGACGCAACGATCGGCGACCGGACCAACCACGACAGGCGCATCGCCGTGTTGTCCGGCGGCGTGGGTGCGGCGCGCTTCCTGCGCGGCCTGATCGCCGCGGTGGATGATCCGCGGGGCATCTCGGCGATCGTCAACACGGGCGACGACTGCGAGCTGCACGGGCTGTCGATCTCGCCCGATCTCGACACCATCACCTACACGCTCGCCGGGGCCATCGACCCCGAGCGCGGCTGGGGTCTGGTCGCGGAGACGTGGCGGGCGATCGAGTCGCTCGACCGCTATGCCGCCGTCC